>JAAELY010000341.1 GCA_024226335.1 bacterium | reverse complement strand
TGAACGCTTCGTCCGGGGCACCCCGAAGCCCAGTCCGCTTCCCGAAGCGGTCTGGATCAACCCACCCGAATCATCAACGACAGGAGGAATTGCTCAGTAAATCAAACAATCGAGTGTCTCATCGGCGTTGACAGGTTCCGCACCGCATGCCTTATTATGCGTTTTTACCAGCTTCAGCATATCCTCTTGACTGAAGATTGTAGATTGAAATTGTAATATTGGCCCGTCAACTTCGGATCGCTTAATGTCAAACAAGAATGGACTGACAAAGGATTTATCCATTGTTTTTGACAATGCACCTGCCTCAAATGTTAGCCAAGGTGCTGTGAGGTTTTCTTTGGTAACACACAAAATCCCGAAGGACGAATCTTCAAGCTCTTTGGCTATATCAGTACTCCAACGAGTTCCTTTATCTATATCTTCGGAAGATACATATGGAACAAGGGATTGAATAACTGACGGGAACCAATCACGAAAGACTAAAGCCACTTTATGACTTTTTCCTCCTGACCAGCTTAAAAATACCTTCATGTTTGATTCTCCTTTTTATTGCTAACTACTATTCGACAACCGCACCCCATGCGCGGCTGAGTCGGATAACGTCCGACCGTCAAAATCATATTCTTCCAAAGAACAGCTACTTACAAGCGGTTTCGTCTTATTCGGCGCGTTATTGCGACAGTTCGAGTCGCATAAAGATTTATTTTGGCAGGCGGGTGTGCTGGTTCTGGTGAGGTCATAGCCGGTCGAAAGGGCTCTGGACGGCCATGGGGCCGCGGTCAAGGACGTGGGTGTAGATCATCGTCGTCTTCACGTCCTTGTGTCCGAGGAGCGTCTGGACGGTGCGGATGTCCGCGCCGTCTTCCAGGAGGTGGGTCGCAAACGAGTGGCGGAACGTATGAGGTGTGACCCTCTTGGTCACGTGGGCTCGTGTTGCTGCTCGCCGGACCGCTCGTTGGATTCCACTCTCGTGAAGGTGGTGGCGGCGTCGGATGCCGCTTCTGGGATCGATTGAAAGGTTTGGGGCCGGGAAGATCCATGTCCAGCCCCACTCGTAGGGGGCCTGTGGATACTTCCGCGCGAGTGCGTGGGGGAGGGCGACGCCGGGGGTGCCGTTGCGTCGATCTGCGTCGTAGAGTGCGCGGGTCTGTTCGAGGTGGTCGCGGAGTGGGAGTCGCAGTGAGTCGGGGAATAGAGTGACTCGATCCTGGCGGCCCTTTGGCTCGCGTACCAGAATCTGGTGCCGGTCGGGGTCGAGATCGTGAATTCGCAGCCCTAGACACTCGAGCAGGCGGAGGCCCGATCCGTACAGGAGGCCGGCAACGAAGGCTTGCACACCGTCAAGTGTCTCCAACACGGCTTTTACCTCCTGCCGGGTCAGCACGACGGGCAGGTGCTTGGGGGTGCGAGCTCGTACGGCGCTGTCGAGCCCTTCCAGTTCCCTTCCCAGGATCTCCCGATACAGGAAGATCAGCGCCGCCAGGGCCTGGTTCTGGGTCGAGGCAGAGACCTCACCGCGAACGGCGAGATCCGAAAGGAACTCCACGACTTCGATGTTGCCCATCTCGTCTGGATGGCGAAGGCCGTGGTGGTGGATGTAGCGTTTGATCCAGCCGACGTATGCGTTCTCCGTCCGCAGACTGTAGTGCCGTACGCGCATGCGTGTGCGAACGCGGTCGAGTAGACGAGGGGCTTGTGAAGGTGGACGGGTCGCTGTCCGCGCCCGGCGAGATCGCGTGGAATCACTCAAGAGGGGTCATCTCCGCGGGACCCGGGGTTCCCCTAACATAGCTTACCGGAGAGCCATGCCCGGTGAACATCTGGTCTCATGCCGCCGACCGGCGCGATTTCTGCGGTTTCGGCCGGCGGATGCGCTCTTCGAGTTGCGCGCGGAGTGCGTGCTTCGGGCCGTGTTCCCCGATGCTCAAGTTGTGACATCTGTGGACCGATACGCCAACAAGAAAACAGTGGAGAGTGAATGCAGACTTCTGGCCTTTCCAAGGCCCTCTCGGGCATCCATGCAGCCAAGAGGCAGATTCGTGCCTCCAGCCACAATGTGGCGAACATGCTCACCGAGGGTTTCAGGCCGCTTCGGAGTCATCAATCCGAAGTGCAGAGTGGTGGGGCCAGAACCACCGTGACCCGGTCGACAGAGCCTTCTGAGGTCGACCTGGCGCGCGAGATCGTGACGTCGAATCTCGCTGCGGTGCAGGCAAGAGCATCAGCCCGGGCGCTGGAGACCGAACTAGGCCTCATCGGAGGTCTGCTCGACATCCGAACATAGTCTCCGCCCGTTGAGCTTAACCTGAACAAGGCGGCTTCGGGCTGATGCGGCCCCCTGGAACGCGCTATCCGTCTCGCGCATTCCGGGGGGCCATCACCTCACGCTCTGGACGCTAGTATTGCCCGCATGAAGTTCTCTCTTCGTGTCGGGATTTTCGTGTTCTGTGGGGTCTCGCTGGTGGGCAGCGGGTGTGCGTTGCCCGGTGCGCTCGGCATATTCCAGGCCTCGTCCCCAACTCCTTCTGCTGAACCCGAAACCACGCCGAATTCCGCACTCCAGGCCGAGGGGCCCGTCCTGCTCTTGCAGGGGGCCACGGTCATGACGGCGGACGGCCCGACGCTCCGTCCGGCCGATGTGCTGGTGCGCGGGCAGCGGATTGTCGCGGTCGGTCGTGGCTTGAGCGCGCCCGCCGACGCGACGCGCATCGATGCCTCGGGCCGTTGGATCACTCCCGGGCTGATCGATCCGCATTCCCACATCGGTGTGTATGCGGTGCCGTCGGTTGCACCCCATGCCGATGGCAACGAGGCGAGCGGACCCTTCAAGCCAGAAGTTCGCGCCGAAGAGAGTTTCTGGCCGCAAGATGCCGCGATCGAACGCGCGCTCGCGGGCGGCGTCACCACCATCCACGTCCTGCCGGGTTCGGCGAATCTGGTCGGCGGGCAGGGCGTGACCCTGCGTCTGCGCCCGGCTCTTTCGGCGCGCGAGATGCGCTTTCCCGGCGCACCCACCACCATGAAGATGGCGTGCGGCGAAAACCCCAAGCGCGTCTACGGCAAGCACAAGAAGAGCAAGCCGGCCACGCGCATGGCGGAAGTCGCGATGCTGCGCCAGCAACTCGAAAACGCAAGGCACTACGAAGCGGATCCCAACAAGCCGCTCGACCACGCCAAGGATGCACTGGCGCGTGTCGTATCGGGTGAGATCTTGATCCAGAACCACTGCTACCGCGCAGACGAGATGCTCTTGCGGCTGGACCTGTTCGGGGAGTTCGATATCCGGCCGCGCGCGTTTCACCACGCGGTCGAGGCCTATAAGATCGCGGATCGACTGGCCCAGGCCGAAGTCGGGGCCGTGGTCTGGGCGGACTGGTGGGGCGTGAAGATGGAACTTCTCGACGCCGTACCGGCGGGTGCCGCTCTTCTGGATCGCGCGGGTGTGCGCGTCGCATTGCATTCCGATTCGCCTTACGACATTCAACGCATGAACCAACAGGCCGCCAAGGCCATGGCTTACGGACGGCGCGCCGGACTGAAGATCGATCCAGAACACGCACTGCGCTGGGTCACGCTCAACGCGGCCTGGGTGTTGGGCATCGACGAGCTCACCGGCAGTCTTTCGCCTGGCAAACAGGCCGACCTCGTGATCTGGTCCGGTGATCCGTTCAGCGTCTACTCGAAGGCCGAACAGGTCTATATCGCCGGACAACTGGTCTACGAGCGCAGCAACGCGCGCGAACCGATTTCGGATTTCGAACTCGGGATTCGGAGGCGACCGTGATTCGTCTGATGCTCACGCTGGCTCTGGTCGGAGGCACCGTTCACACCGGGACCGGTCCCGCGATCGAAAACGCGACTCTTCTGATCGAAGGCAATCGCGTGGAGGCGGTCGGCACCGATCTGAGTATTCCGGCCGATGCCGAGCGGATCGACGTGCGCGGTCGCATCATCACACCCGGATTCGTCGACGCCTCTTCGCGCCTGGGCGTGAACGAGGTTTCGCTCGAGGCGTCGTCGGTGGAAGCGACTCTGCCCAAAGACCACGATCCGATTCGCGCGGCCTTGCGCGTCGTCGATACCTTCAACCCCGCTTCGTTCACGCTGCCCGCCGCCCGCGCAGCCGGAATTACTTCGGCCGTGGTCATGCCGTCGGGCGGACTGGTTTCCGGAGTCTCGATCTGGGCGGATCTGATCGAAGAGCAACCGGTGCGAAGCGCGGCGCTGGCCTTGCACGTGAATGTGGGTTCGGGTCGCGGTCGCGGTTCCCGTTCAGTGGCCTTCCTACGCCTGCGCGAAGCCTTCCAGGACGCGCGCGTGTATCACGGCAATCGCGGTCCCTATATCGCCCGACGTCTGCGGAACCTCTCGGTGTCGGCCGCCGATGTCGAAGTCCTGCGCCGTGCACTCGACGGAGAGCTGCCCGTGGTCTTCGCGGTCGATCGCGCCAGCGACATCGAAACGGTCCTGGCGTTTGCACGCGAGCATCGCCTGAGTGCCGTTCTGTCGGGTGCCGCCGAGGGCTGGCGTGTCGCGGATGCGATCGCGAAAGCGAAGGTGCCGGTAATCGTGAACCCACTGCTCAACCTGCCTTCGAGTTTTTCCCGCCTGCAAAGCCGCTCCGACAACGCCCTGCGCCTGCATCAGGCCGGGGTCCGCGTGGTTTTCGCGCAGGCCGGTGCCTCGCATCTGGCGCATCGCCTGCGCCATATCGCCGGCGTGGCGGTGGCCAATAACTATCCCCCTGAAGCGGCGATGGCCGCAATCACCCGCAATCCCGCGCGAGTATTCGGGATGAAGGACACGGGAACCCTGCGCAAGGGAGCGCTCGCAAATCTCGTGGTCTGGAACGGAGATCCGTTCGAACTGACGACCTGGGCCGAGCGGGTCTTCGTGCGGGGAGTCGAGGTCGATCTTCAGACCCGTCAGGATTTGCTGACCGAACGCTATCGACCGGTCACGACTCCTCCAGAAACGCCGTGACCTCCGACAAGAAGGTCTCGAGTTGATCGTGATGTACCCAGTGCGCGGCGCCTTCGATGTTGACCACTCGCGCATTGGGCAGTTGGGCCGCCCGACCGTCTTTTTCGGGATCGCTCGCCCAGCTCTCCACCCCGCGCACCAGAAGAGTGGGGCAGTGGATTCGTCCCCAGAGTTCCCGAGCTTCGCGCAGGTTGAAGGTATAGGGCGAAGACGAGCGCACGTAGTTGTCGAACTTCCAGCTATAGCTGCCGTCTTCGTTCTGGTTCACTCCGTGTACTGTCAGGTGGTGCGCCTGCTCCGGCGTGAGGTGCGGATTGGCTTCCTGCATGCGTGAGACCGCTTCTTCGATGCTCGCGTAGTGACGGGGTCGCCGCCCGGCCATCTTGCGATGCGACTCGACCCACTCCTGCATGCGTTCGTGCGCGGGGCGCTGGACGCGCTTCTTGGCCATTTCCGGAGACGGGCCCAGGCCCTCGACCGCGACCAGGCGCACGACGTTGTCCGGGAAGATTCCCGAGTACATCAGACTGACGGCCCCTCCCAGGGAGTGCCCGATGATCGTGAGCGGGGCCAGCTTCTTCTGATCGATCAGCTGCGCGATATCGTAGACGTAGTCGATCATCGAGTAGCCGGTACTCGTGACCCACTGGGAATCGCCGTGTCCGCGCAGATCCGGGGCGATGATGTGATAGCGATCCCGCAGGGCCGCCACGACCCAATCCCAGTTTCGGCAGTGATCGCGCCCCCCGTGCACCAGCAGCAGCGGCGGGGCGTCTTCATTGCCCCAGTCCACATAGTGGAGCCGCAGCCGCTGAGAGAAATACGTGTGCGAAGTCGGTCCGGGCAGTCCGCTATTCATGATTCATCTATAGCACTTGGCTGGGGCCCCGGGGATCGGTTACAACCAGTTACCGGCAGCCTGCCGGGCCGCCAGGAGACGGGAGCCGCATGAACAAACGACGCGCAGAACTCGGACGCCTCACTCGGGACGCGCTCGAGGCGAAAATCGAAACCGAAGAGATCGAAACCGTCCTGACGGTATTTCCGGACCTCTACGGGCGTTTGATCGGCAAGCGCATCACGGGTCATTTCTTCGTCGAGGAGACCGCCGACCACGGTATGCACTGCTGCGATTACCTGCTGGCCTGCGATATGGAGATGGACCCGGTGCCCGGTTATGCCTACACGTCCTGGGAATCCGGCTACGGCGACTTCCAGTGCCTGCCGGATTGGTCGACCCTGCGCGTGGCGAGCTGGCTCGACCGCACCGCGATCGTGATCTGCGACATCGTCGACGAGGCGAAGAACGAGCCCGTGGCGGTTGCGCCGCGACAGATTCTGAAGAACCAGCTGGAGCGGCTTTCGGATCTCGGATACTCGGCGATGGGGGCGTCGGAGCTGGAATTCTTCGCGTTCCGCGACTCCTACGCGGGCGCGCGCGAGAAGGGCTACCAGAAGCTCGAAACCTACGGGAACTACGTCGAGGACTATCACGTGCTCCAGGGCACGCAGATCGAACCGCTGGTCGGTGAGATCCGCCGCCAACTCGACGACTCCGGAATCCCCGTGGAGTTCAGCAAAGGGGAATGGGGTCCGGGACAGCAGGAGATCAACCTGCGCTACTGCGAAATGCTCGAGATGGCCGACCGCCACGTGCTGTACAAGAACGCGGCCAAGGAGATCGCAGCCGCTCAGGATCTATCGATCACGTTCATGGCGAAGTGGGACGAATCCATGGCCGGTAGCAGCATGCACGTCCACACCAGTCTGTGGAATGCGGGCAAGCTGCCGACCTCTGCCTTTGCGGGCAGCGAGACACCGATCCCGGGAACCGAGATCGATGCCTCACCGCTGTTCCGCCACTGGTTGGCGGGACTGATCGAACACGCCCGCGAGATCACGCTCTTCCTCGCGCCCAACGTCAACTCGTACAAGCGCTTCGTGGCCGGAACGTTTGCACCGACGGCGATCGGTTGGGCTTTCGACAATCGCACGGCCGGTTTCCGCATCGTCGGTCACGGCAAGTCGTTGCGCACCGAGTGCCGCATCCCGGGCGCCGACGCCAATCCCTACCTGGCTTTCGCAGCGCTGATCGCGGCGGGCCTCGACGGCATCGAGCGAGAACTCGAGCCACCCCCCATCTTCGCAGGCAATCTGTACGAAATGGAAGACTTGGAGCAGGTGCCGCGAACCCTCGGCGAAGCGATCGAAGAGGTCGAAAAGAGTAGTTTTCTGCGCAAGGCGTTCGGCGACGATGTGATCGAGCACTACCTGCACTTCGCGCATACCGAGAAATCGAAGTTCGACTCGGCGGTTACGACCTGGGAACGGGAGCGATTCTTCGAGCGTGGCTAGTTCGTCCGAAACACAGCGGCCGCTCATCGGCATCACGACCTACGGTCCGGAAGTCGAGGGACTCCTGGCAGCGTTCTCTCTGCCCCAGGCCTATGTCGATGCAGTTGCCGCTTCCGGTGGCGTGCCGGTCCTGGTCACGCCTTCGGCCGCGCCCGTCGGTGTTCTGCTCGCGCGCCTCGACGCATTGATCATCGCCGGGGGTGGTGATCTCGACCCCGCGCTGTACCAGGGTCCCGAGCACGAAGCCGTGTACATGATCAACCCGGCGCGCGACGAGTTCGAGATGACCATCACACGGGCCGCCCTGGAACGCGAGAACCTGCCTGTATTGGGGATCTGTCGCGGTGCACAGGTCCTGAATCTGGTACTGGGCGGGGATCTGGAAGTGCACGTTCCGGATACGTTTGGCGAGACCGTCCTGCACCGTCTGCCCCCGCGTCTGCCCACCCATCATCCGGTCCGCCTGGAGGCGGGTTGTGCGCTGGAGAAGATCTACGCCCAACTGGAATTTCCCGTCTGTTCCTGGCACCACCAGGCGATTCGCCGCCTGGGAAGCGGCGTGCGCGTCGTCGGATCCGCGGCCGACGGTGTGGTCGAGGCGATCGAGGTCGAAGACCATCCCTGGGCGCTGGGTGTACAGTGGCACCCCGAGATGCAAGTGCCTGAGGATCCGATTCAGAAACGGCTCTTCGACGCCGTGGTCGCCCGCGCGCGAGGAGATCGTTGAGCGCGCCGACAGACGTCGCGACCGGCACCGTGATCGGTGTTTTCCGCGGCGGTTGTGAAGTCGTGCACGCGGATCGCGTGATTTCGCTTCGCCTTGTGGGCAAGCACGCCCACGCGGAAAAGTCGCTCGCCGTCGGGGACGAGGTCAGCTTCGAACTCGAGCGGGAGGTCGTCATCGACCTGCTGCCGCGCCGCACGCGTCTGGCCCGTCGGCGACCGCGGGCATTGCACAAAGAACAGGTGATCGCCGCGAACATCGACCGACTGGCGATCGTGGCTTCGGTCAAGGAGCCGCCCTTCCGCGCCGGGGCCGTCGATCGTTTTCTATTGGCCGCACTGGCGGGTGGCCTGGATGCGACGCTGGTCGTGAACAAGATCGACTTGCTCGAAGGGGCCGCGCTTCCCGACGAGATTCGCGCCTACGAAGAAGTGATCGAGGTGCTGCCGGTCTCGGCCGAATCGGGCGCGGGTCTCGAAGCCCTTCAGGCCAGCATGTCCGGCAAGAGCACGGTATTCGCCGGCCACAGCGGAGTGGGCAAGTCATCCCTGCTCAATGCCCTGGAACCCGAACTCCGACTCCAGACCCAGGAGATCAGTCAGAAGTACCAGCGAGGCCGCCACACGACGACGCGCGCGGTCTGGTTGAAGCTGGCCAATGGGGCGATTGCCGTCGACACGCCCGGAGTGCGAGAGATCGCCACGGGTCCGGTCGACACCGGCCTGATCCGCGAGGTCTATCCCGAACTCGCCAGGTACTCGGACGAGTGCCGCTTTCGCGATTGCGCGCACGATGCCGAACCCGATTGCGCGGTTCGCGCGGCCGTCGAAGCCGGGAAGATTCGCGCGTCGCGTCTTTCGAGCTATCGCAAGCTCCTGAACGAGGCGGGAAGTTGAGCGCGCTTGCCTTGACCGGGCTGCGAATCTGGGACGGAGTTTCAGAGGCGGTCTCGGAGACTCCCCAGATCCTGCGCATCGAAGGCGAATACATTGCCGCAATCGGGCAAGAGCAAGCACTCTGCCAGGACGCCGAGGTCATCGATTTCGAAGGCGCCTACGCGCTACCCGGACTGATCGACGCGCACGTGCACCTGACGCTCGACCCGGAAGTGCGTTCCGCCGACGCCCAGCTGGCCCTGCCCCTCGAAGACCTCGTGCGCGCCATGCAGACACGCGCCGAGGCCATGCTGCGAGCCGGCATCACCACAGCGCGTGATCTCGGCGGAGCGGCCTGGCACGAACTGGAGTTGCGAGATCGCATCGCCAGCGGCCAGGTCCCCGGTCCGCGTCTGTTATGCGTGGGCCAGCCGATCACTTCGCCGCGCGGACACTGCTGGTTCTGGGGCGGTGAATCCGCCAACGAAGCGCAGATTCGCGAGACCGTGCGCCGTCAGGTCGAGCACGGAGCGGACTGGATCAAGGTGATGGCAACCGGCGGAGTGATCACGAAGGGAACCGATCCCAGGAGCGCGCAATTCCCCGTCGACCAGATGCGCGCTCTGGTCGAGGAATCCACGAGCCACGGCCGCTCGGTCGCCGCGCACTGTCACGGTACGGAAGGCATCTCGCACGCAGCACAGGCGCGCGTGCGCACGATCGAGCACTGTAGTTTCGTGGGCGATGAGGGCTTTGCCAGCGACGTGGATCCACAGGTGATCGATGAAATGGCACGCGCCGGAATCTGGGCTTCCCCGACCCTGAACACCGGTTGGAAGCGCTTCATCAAGGAAGACGGATCACTCGGGAAGTTCGGGACGCGCATGCAGGGCGCGCTTCGCGAACTTCGCACGCGCGGTGTGCACCTGATCGCTTCGACCGACGCTGGGATCCCCAACGTCCATCACCACCATCTACCGAACGCCCTGGCCGTGTTTGCGCGCTTCGCGTCACTGACGCCCGTCGAAGCCCTGCGCAGCGCGACTTCGGAGAGTGCGCGCGCGCTCCTCCTGGACAACCTCACGGGCGCACTGCGACCGGGTCTGTCTGCAGATGTCCTGATCGTCGAGGCCGATCCGACCGCCGACCTGGCGGCCCTCCAGCATCCGCGAGCTGTATTCGCGCGAGGGCGCAAGTTTTCTCCAGCAGAGGTTCACGAGTAGATCCCCGCCGGCCGATGAGCTGGACAGATGATGACCCGCCTCAAGGAACTGGCATTCGCAGCCATTCTCAGCCCCGCCGTTTATTACTGGGGCTTTGAAGGCACGATCTTCTTCACCGTCTGTCTGAGCATCTACGTGATCTCGCACCTCTCGCACGACTGCGAGCTGGTCGCCGCCGCTTCGGAGTCCAAAAAGGACACCTGAGTCTCCGCTCCAGAACATCCTGTGCGAGCGCGTTGCGACCCTGTATCTTCAGCGGATGGCCAGTACCGGCAATCCGCTGATCCAGTTCTTCATGCGCTACGCCCAGGGGCTGCGCTTTCCCACCCTGTTCCTGTTGACCGGCTCCATTTTCCTGCTCGACCTCGTGATCCCCGACATGATCCCGATGGGGGACGAGATCCTCCTGGGTCTGGGGACGATGATGCTCGCCAGCATGAAGAAGCCCCCTGCCAGTCCGGACGAAGAACCGGTTCGGAAGAACAACCCCGCCGCCTAGCAGGCTGCGGGTATTCCGCCTCCTGGCGCTGGGCAGGTACAAGCTCCTTTTCCGGATTGCCGGCCACGACTCGATTGGCCATCCGCGCGCACCTCGGCCATACTCGCATGAGTAAACCGAACCCGGTTGCCGACCACAGGAGGCCATACATGAAGCTCGCCACGTTCACTCACGCAGGCTCGACGCGCATCGGCGTCGTCGAAGGCGATCAGATCATCGACCTGGCAGTGGCCGCACCCGATCTTCCCCAAGAGATGGTCGCTTTTCTCGAAGCGGGCGATTCCGCGCTACAGGCCGCCCATGCCGCATTGCCGAGCGCTTCCCGGATGGCCCTGTCCGATGTGAAGCTCGAAGCGCCGATCGCGCGCCCGCCCAAATTCCTGGCCGTCGGACTCAACTACGCCGATCACGTGGCGGAGTCGGGTATCGAAACGCCCAAGCACCCCACGATTTTCAACAAACAGTCGACCTGCGTCACCGGGCCGACGGGTCCGATTCACCTGCCGCGCGCCTCGCAGGTTCTGGACTACGAAGGCGAACTCGGAATGGTGATCGGCAAGCGCTGTCGGCACGTCTCGCGCGACGATGCGGCCGAGGTGATCGCCGGTTATCTGGTGGTGAACGACGCGACCGTGCGCGACTGGCAGTTGCGTATTCCCACCTGGACGATCGGCAAGAGCTTCGACACGCACGGACCGATCGGTCCCTGGCTGGTGACCAAGGATGAGATCGGCGATCCGCATCGGCTCCCGCTTCGCACCTGGGTCAACGGCGAGTTGCGTCAGGATTCCAATACCAAACAACTGATTTTCGACTGCTACACACTCGTCGAGCATCTCTCGACCGCGTTCACCCTCGAGCCGGGTGACGTGATCGCGACGGGCACGCCATCGGGAGTCGGCATCGCCATGAAGCCGCCCGTGCTCTTGAAGTCGGGAGATGCCGTACGCATCGAAATCGAAGGTATCGGCGAGATCGAAAACCCCGTGATCGACGAGCCCGAAGACACGCGGCGAATTGGTTGATGAATCCGTCGGGGTGAGAACTCCGGGCTAGGGCTCGATGACGACTTTGCCCAGGGCTTTGCGATCCAGTAGATCGCGTAGCGACTGGTGGGCGTCGTCGAGCGAATAACGTCTGGAGACGTGCGGTTTCAGCTTGCCCGATGCCGTGAAGTCGAGCAGGTCGCGCATGATCGCGTCGCGTGTTTCAGGCTCGCGCGCGACCATCGCTCCCAGGAACACGCCCACGATCTGACAGCTCTTGAGCAGAGCCAGATTCAGCGGAATCTTCGGGATGCCCGCAGTGAAGCCAATCACCAGGAAGCGTCCGCCCCAGGCGGTTGCGCGCAGTGCAGCCTCGGCGTAGTCGCCTCCGACCGCGTCGTACACCACATCGGCTCCCCGGCCGTCGGTCAGCGCCTTCGTGCGTTCTTTCAGATTCTCGGTCGCGTAGTTGATCGTTCCGTCAGCACCTCTATTGCGACACAACTCGAGTTTCTCGTCGCTCGAGGCCGCCGCGATCACCCGCGCACCCATCAGTTTGCCGAGTTCGACCGCAGCCAGACCTACGTTTCCGCCCGCACCCAGTACCAGGAGCGTTTCACCGGCTTGCAGGTCCCCGCGGTACTTCAGTCCGTAGTAGCCCGTTCCGTAGGCGTACATCAGGCCGGTCGATTCTGCGAAACCCACGCCGTCCGGTAGAAGCCGCGTCGCACCGGCGGCCGCGACGGCTCTTTCGGCGAAGCCGCCGACCATGCTCAGACTGCCCATCACGCGATCGCCTACAGAGAATCCCTCGACGCCTTCGCCGAGCTCTGCGATCACGCCTCCGACTTCTCCGCCGGGAATGAACGGCGGGGTCGCCTTGAACTGGTACTTGTCCTCCAGCATCAGGCAGTCGGGAAACGTAACGGCCGCCGCCTTGATGTCGATCAGGACCTGTCCGGGACCGGGGCGGGGATCTTCCACTTCTTCGACGACCAGCTTTTCGGGCGGTCCGAATTCTTTACAGACGACGGCTTTCAACGGTTCTTCTCCTGACGGTGATGGGACAATCTACCACGCGAGCTGCCCGCTATAGACGGGTGTTGCGCAGGCGCAGTGCATTCGTAATGACCGACACCGAGCTGAAGCTCATGGCGGCGGCGGCGAGCATGGGATCGAGGAGCAGGCCCACGAACGGGTAAAGCGCACCCGCGGCTACAGGTACACCCAGGGCGTTGTAGACGAAAGCGAAGAAGAGATTCTGTTGGATGTTGCGCATCGTCGCGCGGGAAAGCTCGCGCGCGCGTGCGATGCCGCGCAGATCTCCCTTTACGAGGGTGACCGAGGCACTTTCCATGGCGACATCGGTTCCGGTTCCCATGGCGATACCGACGTCGGCCTGCGCAAGTGCCGGTGCGTCGTTGATGCCGTCGCCGGCCATCGCCACGATCCTTCCGGACTCTTGTAGTTCGCGGATG
Source organism: bacterium (assembly GCA_024226335.1). NCBI lineage: Bacteria > bacterium. The sequence goes on along the minus strand of JAAELY010000341.1, from coordinate 30,700 downwards.
GCGGCGGACTTCTGATCCGGAAGAACACCGGCGATGACTTCGTCGATGCCCAGTCGGTCGGCCACGGCCTGTGCCGTGCGCGGGCTGTCTCCCGAGAGCATGACGATGCGCAGACCTTCCGTGCGCAGGCTTTCGAGCGCCTGGGGTGTCGAGTCCTTGATCGGATCGGCCACGCCGAGTATTCCGACGAGTTGAGCATCGGAGCTGGCAAACACGACCGTCTGGCCCAAACCGCGCAACTTCTCGGCGTGCGCTTCCAGAGGTGTGGGATCAATCCCGAGCTCGTCGAGTAGGGCGCGATTGCCCAGGGCGACGCGCACGCCCCGCAGCATTCCCGTGACGCCTTTTCCCGTCTGTGACTCGAACGCCTCGATCTCCTGGGCTGCGATACCCCTGGAAGCCGCACCGGCGACGATCGCAGCCGCGAGCGGGTGTTCACTCGCGTGTTCCAGACTCGCGGCGAGTTGTAGGAGTGTCTCTTCACTCGACCCGTCGAACGCCGTGATGCTGGCCAGCGTCGGCTTGCCTTCGGTGAGCGTTCCGGTCTTGTCCACGACCAGGGTGTCGACATCGCGCATGCGCTCGATGGCTTCGGCGTTTCGGAATAACACGCCGGCGCTCGCGGCCCTTCCGGTTGCAACCATGATCGACATCGGCGTGGCCAGGCCGAGCGCGCAGGGACACGCGATGATCAGGACCGCCACCGAGCTGATCAAGGCGTGGGCCATGCGCGGTTCGGGACCGAATACGGCCCAGGCGGCGAATGCGAGCAGCGAAACCGCGATGACCGACGGAACGAAGTATCCCGCGACGCGGTCGGCAAAAGCCTGTATGGGAGCGCGACTGCGCTGCGCCTCGGCGACCAGTTGCACGATCCGCGCGAGCAGGGTGGTGGCGCCGACCCGTTCGGCTTCGATCACCAGAGTTCCCGTGCCGTTCAGCGTGGCGCCGATCACCGCATCGGAAACGCTCTTTTCCACCGGAATCGGCTCGCCCGTGACCATCGATTCGTCGATGGAACTCGATCCCTCGACCACCCGACCGTCGACCGGCAGCTTCTCGCCCGGTCGCACCCGCAGTCGCTCTCCCACCAAGACCCGATCCAGGGCAACGTCTTCCTCGCTCCCATCCTCATTTACGCGCCGGGCTGTTTTCGGTGCCAGGTCGAGTAGCGCGCGGATCGCATCTCCGGTGCGGCTTCGCGCGCGCAACTCCATCACCTGACCGAGCAGAACCAGTGTGACGATGACCGCCGCAGCTTCGAAGTAGACCGCGACCCGCCCGCCGTCGCCGCGAAAGGACTCCGGGAAGATCCCGGGTAGACCTGTCGCGATCACGCTATAGCCGAAAGCAGCGCCGGTGCCGATCGCGATCAAGGTGAACATATTGAAGTTGCGCGTCACCAGCGATGTCCAGCCGCGACTGAAAAACGGCCCCGCTCCCCAGAGCACCACGGGACTCGCGAGTGCGAGTTGCAACCAGTTCGCGGCTCCCGCCGATACGACTCCGGAAAGCGCTGAAAGCCCGACCATCTCCGACATGGCCAGTAGGAACAGCGGGATCGTGAGCAGCGCGCAGATCCACAGACGGCGCGTCATATCGAGCAGTTCGGGGTTCGTCTCCGGTGGAACGCCTCCGATCGGTTCCAATGCCATGCCGCAGACCGGGCACGCGCCGGGTCCGTCCTCGCGAACTTCGGGATCCATCGGGCAGCCCCAGTATTCGGCGCCCTCGCCGCCGGGTTCCACGTGCGTACCGTCCCGGTAGCCGTGCGGGTCGCGTCCGAAGCGTTCGCGACAGCCATTTGAGCAGAATCCGTAGGTCTGCCCGTCGAAGACGAAGCGATGCGGGCGATCGGGAGCCACCGTCATGCCACAGACGGGATCGACTTTTTCCGCTTCAGCCACGCTTTTCCTCCGCTTCGGATTCGCAGGTCGCCACCCGCAGGATGCCAGCGTATCCCCAAGATCATCTCGCGACAACGGGCGGCACCGCCGGGCGGGACGAGGCATCTTCTCCGACCAGTCCGACCCCGGGATCTCGAACCAGAAGAATGGAAAGCCAGATGTCCGATGCGCCCAGGCCCGCGCTGTCGATGCAGATTTTGAACTTCGCCAGGAGCGACCCCGAGGCCGGGGGCTGGAGGCCGTTGCTCGAGCAGGCGCGTGCCGCGGATGTCGCGGGTATCGATCGGCTCGTCGTCTCGGACCACGTGATTCTCGGCGAGAACCTCGAAGCCTACGGCGATCCAAAGCTAGGCGGTCTAAAGGGTGGCCGACAACCGACCGGTCCCGATGGCTCCTGGCTCGATCCGCTGGTGGTCCTTTCGATGTGCGCCGCGCTCACCACGCGCGCGCGCCTGATGACCGGGATCCTGATCGCCGGTCTGCGTCGGCCCGCGAATCTGGCGAAGACCTGCGCGACACTCGACGCACTTTCCGAAGGTCGGCTCGATCTGGGCGTAGGCGTGGGTTGGCAACGCGAGGAGTACGAGGCCAATGGCGTTCCGTGGGAGCATCGCGGAGCACGCCTGGATCGGACTCTCGACATCTGCCAGACGCTCTGGCGCGAACGCTCGGCCAGCTACGCTTCGGACGAAGTGAGTTTCGAGAACATCCACTGTGTGCCCAAACCGCTGCAGTCCGGGGGTGTGCCGCTTTGGATCAGCGGAACGCTCAACCCGAATGTGCTCCGGCGCATCGTGCGTTTCGGCAGCGGCTGGATTCCCTGGGGGCCCGATGCGACGGATCCAGTCGTGGGACTCGCGCGCATCCGCGAAGCACTCGTGGCGGCCGGTCGCGATCCGAAGAAGTTTCAGGTGACGAGCTTCCTGCCGCTGGTGCGCTCCGCCGCCGGAGGGATCGACCTGGAAGAGACGATGTCGGTCGTGCCCGATCTGCTCGCGGCGGGCATTACGGATCTGCGCATCCATCCGAAGCTCCCGAGGGAGTTCTCCGCAGCGCGCGATTTTCTTTCGCCGATTGTCGAAGCCTTCCGCAGGCGGATCGGTTGACGGGACTGAACTGTCCCTGAACTGATTCTCCGAGTCCCGCGCGGCCGGCGCGCTGGGTTATGATGGCCGCTCGGGAAAACCCTTACCTCGACGGGAGTGCGCAAGGTCATGCTCAAGGCGGTTCAACTCGGAAAGAACAGTGGATTGCGCGTGTCGCAGCTATGCCTTGGCACGATGAACTTTGGCGAGCCCGGTCGCGGCCACCAGGGTGACTGGACTCTGGGCCTGGAAGACGCGCGACCCATCTTCCAGGCAGCCATCGAGCGGGGCCTGTTCTATTTCGACTGTGCCGATTTCTACGGGCTCGGGGCCTGCGAGGAGATCGTCGGGAAACTCCTGCGAGAGTTGCTCCCGCGCGACGAGTACGTGCTCGCGACGAAGATCTCCATGCCCATGGGGCGGGGAGCGAACCAGGGCGGTCTGTCTCGCAAGCACGTGATGGAGGCCGTCGACGCCAGTCTGAAGCGACTCGGGCACGACTATCTCGATCACCTGGTGATTCACCGTCATCCCCACGGCGTTCCCGGGCAGGCCCAGCCTCCCATCGAAGAGACACTGGAAGCGCTGCACGATGTCGTGAAGGCCGGTAAGGCGTTGTACCTCGGCGCATCTTCGATGTTCGCCTGGCAGTTCACTGAATTGCAGCTGACCGCTCAGGCGAACTCCTGGACGAAGTTCATCTCGATGCAGAACCACTACAACCTGGTTTACCGCGAAGAAGAGCGGGAGATGAACCCGTACTGTGAAAGGACCGGTGTTGCGCTTACGCCGTGGTCACCCCTGGCTCGCGGAATTCTCGCGGGCGCCTACAAAGGCGGCTTCGACCACGGCAGCACCAATCGCTCTCAGGGTGGCGACCGCGCGCGCACGCAGGGTCTGTACCGCGGCGAGCACATCTTCGATATCGCCGATCGCGTCATCGAGGTCGCCGCGAAGTACGGCAACACGCCCGCACAGATTGCGGTCGCCTGGTTGTTGAGCAAGTCCGAGATCACCTCGCCCGTCGTGGGAGTGTCGAAGGTCGAACAACTCGACCAGTTGGTGGCGGCCGCCGAGATCACTCTCGACGAAGCCGATATCACCTATCTGGAAGAGCTGTACCAGCCGGTGCAGAACCTGCTCTCGCTCGGAATGTCCTGAACGATCTGTTCGCGCGATTCATCTGCTTTCGAGTCGGCCCGATAGCAGCCATACGCCGAGACCCAGAGGCAGGCGCAGGGCGATCAGCGTGAAACCGTAGACCAGGCCGTAGGCCAGAACCTTTGCGGGGTCGCCGAACTCGCCAAAAAATCCGCTGATCGCCGCCTGGGTCGTACCCAATCCCCCTGGCGTGATCGGCAGCGCACCGATGCTGAGTACGATCGGCATACGCGCGGCGGCGTCGAGTGCGGAAACCTCGAGGCCGAAGCTCGGAAGCGTCAGCCACACGAATCCGGCGAAGCTCGCCTGAAAGATCACCCGCGAGCCGATCAATCGAGCGACTTCAGAGACGGACAGTTCGCTCAGGGACTCGACGACAGGGCGCCCGCGAAGCACGCCCCGGCCGAGTCGACCCGCCAGCAATACGGCGCTGAAGCCTATGAACAATACGGCCAGCAATGGTCGCAGTCCAGCGATGAGCGGAGAGTCGACGAAGACCGACGCGGTGAAGGCCAGACCCGTGACTGCGGCCAGATCTCCCAAATAGTGCACCAGCATTCCGCCGGCGACGCGCGTCACCGGCGAACCGGTACGCCGACAAATCGCGGCCACGAGTGCAGCGCTGGCCAGATCGAACGAGACGACCATGACCGGGTAGGTCTCGGCTCGCATTCGGACCATCTCCACGAAACTCAACGGGCCTGCGATGCGCGAGAACAGCCAGTGGAGTATGTACGCGTCAATCGCCAACCACAGGGCGATGAAGCCACAGGCGATCGGCGCGTAGCGAAGAAGATCGCCGGCCTTCAGTGCGGCCAGCGTTTCGGCTGCATCGATCCGCCAGAAGAGCACGAAGAAGATGCCGACGCCGATGGCCCACGGGAGGGCGAGTCGAAGGAATCTCACGAAGCCAGAAAGCCCACGTCGTGAATATCAACTCCGGAGTCGTTTGTGCGCACGTCTTTCCGCGAGCCTCACTCTGCCATTTCCGTTTCCGTCGCACTCATCCGGAAGCCGAGGTCGCGCAGGATCGAATCGAAGCGATCCAGGCGCGAGCGCTGGTGCTTCCAGAAAGGCAGCGAAGTGTAGAACGTCGTTCCGGTCACTTCCGGATCGCCAAAATCCTTGTCCATTCCCACCGTCGGGTCGAGGGACAGGAGCCCGAAAAGTGTCAGCCCCTCCATGGGATTCCAGGCACCGCGAACGTGGCCGCGCAGTGGACCCGACGAGTAGAAGAAGGAACCTCTGCGCCCCTCCCGATCACCTTCGATCGGCAGATTCCGCAGGGAGTCCATCGGGATCAGTGGAAGTTCGACGGCGCCGCCTTCCGGAAGCTGACTGCTGAAGTCCAGATCGGTCACGCGATGGCTGGTGGGAGCCAGCGATATGACGGGTCTTGCTCCCTTCTTTCCGGCTACGGCCAGAACTCCGGGTAGATGTTGACTGAAAATTCGGATTTCGTCGGGCCACTCCTCTGGAAGCTGCGAGCGTTCCAGATGGTCGGTCGGAAGTGTGTATCGGTAACAACCACACGAATGTACTGCGGTGAGGAAGAGCGGTCTGCGACTCTGTTCGTCGAGCGTTACCACCACGAGCAGTCCGGCGTTGCGATGAGCTTCGAAGAAGTAACGCGAAAAGCGCAGGGGAATCTTCTCGAAGTGAATCCGATAGACGAGCTGGAGGATCGCTGAATCGCCGATCTGATCGCGTCGGATCTCGCCGTACATCGTGGCCCGTTTCGTATCTACACGAGCCTTTGTGCCACCGAGCCACCCGCGGTACAGCTCCGGCGATCCAATCCGGTTGTAGCTGGCTTCTGTTTCGGGCGCGATCCAGACAGGTGCGTAGCAGCGCAGGAGGTCTTCTTCTGACGCGGCCGAGCTCATGTCGAGGCAGGGCGGTGGCGTGTACACGCTTGCTTCGGCCCGGGCCGAGACGGTACAACACGCGAATAGCAGGCTCAGTGCGATGGCGAACGCTTTCAAGGTAGCTTCCTTCCGATCCAGAAACCGAAATAGGGCAGTAGATGTCCACGGCTTTCGTCTTCCAGCCCGGCCTGGCCCATCCAGTCGAGGATCAGACGACCATCGTGCACTCCGCCACCGGTGTTGAGCAGCATGTCGAGGGAAAGCAGCGCACCGACGCGCGAGGTCGAATCGAAGTCGGCCACGACCAGTGCGCCGCCCGGTGCCAGCTGCTCGGCGGCTCTTTTCAGTACGAGGGCCGCCCGTTCTGCTGTGAAGCCCATGATCACGCGGGACAGGACGATGACGTCATGGCCCGAGGGGATCTCGTTCTGTTCGAAGTCGAGATCGAGAAGTTCGAGCCGCTTCCCCTCTGGGTGGGCGTCGATATTCTTGCGCGCATGCTCTAGCGCAAAGCCGTGCTCGACAAGTACGGCTCGCACCCGGGGTAGACGCTCCAACAGTTCCAGCAACAACACACCGCCACCCCCTCCGAGATCCAGAATGGATTCGGGTTCGAGGTCGGCGATCAGGTCTGCAAGCGGAGTCAGAAATTCCCGCCCACTCTGTTCCATGGCAAGGTTGAAATTGGGCAGGAAGCGGGTGAGAACCGCGGGATCACTCAGATGTCGATCGTGCTGGCGATCCGGCTGCGGTGCGCCATCGCGAACCACCGCGTCCAGTCCCGCCCAGCTGGTCCAGTGCCAGAGATCGTGCAGGAAGAGGTTGCCCAGATAACCCTCGGAGTCGGGAACGAGTGCGACGGCTGCAGAGTCGCCAAGGGAGTAGTGATCGTCATTGCGCAGCAGCAGATCGAGTGCCGTCAGCGCGTCCAGAAGAACGCGCAGTCCCCGAGGATCCGCAGGGAGTCTCTCGGACAGTGTCTTCACATCGACCGGACCGGCTGCCAGGGCTTCGAAGATCCCGAGTTCTACGCCCGCATACACTGCGCGCGCCGCGCGGAAGTCGAAGCTCAATCTGTGCAGATCGGCGGGAGTCACCCGTTTGGCTCCCGCCGAAACAGGCGTTCCACGATCTTGCGCTTGCCGCCGGTGCCTCGATCGAGGCCGTCGCAGACTTCGAGGAATACGCTGAAAGGTTCTCCGAGAACGGTTGCGAGATTTGCGCGACCCAGTTTTGCGCACTCGTCGAAGTGCTCGCGGTCACGGCCGGGAACCAGATAGACCGTCACGCTCCTGTCAGAGTCCTGGGTGATCCGGTAGTCGCGGAAGATCTGTTCTCCCGGGTATTCGAAGCAGGGGCTCTTCACAGCGACCGTGAGATTGGACGGACGAACGCGTCGACCGTCGGGGTACTCGATGTAGTCATCGTCACGACCCTCCAATGCGAGCAGGCGAGGCAGAACCAGACCGCAAGCACAGGGTTCATTTGAAGGATCCCACGCGGCCATGTCTCCGAGACGGTAGCGGATGAACGGCTGCGCGTAGTTGTGTAGTGAAGTGACCAGCACGTGTCCGATCTGGCCGCGCGGCATCGGGTGGCCGCGGTCATCGACGATTTCCACGACGGTGCTGTCCGGAAACTGATGCAGCGAACCGCTCTTGCACTCTGCGCCGATTGCCCAGGCTTCGTTGCAGTAGTAGTTGGTGGTGATCCGACAGCCAAAGCGCCCCGAAACGAACGCCTTCTCATCTGCGGACATGGGTTCGGAGTGCACCGAGATGGCCTTGATTCCCAGTTGCGTCATGTCGTCATCGACCTTCTCGCACAAATCGAGAAGATCGCTGGGTGTGGCCGCCAGCAGATGAGGTCGCCAGTCGCGAAGTGTTGCCACGATCTGTTCCGGCGGCGATTCCGTCGAAATGTGCTTGTTGCGGTACAAGCCGAGGTTCTTCTGCAGCGGAAGCGGATAGGGGAAGAGATAGGCGGCCCGCCGCCAGAAAGTGAACCCCTGCAGTCGGTAGACTCTTTCGGTGAACAGGGTGCGGTGGTCGTCGCTCTTGCGATCGAGTGCGATCTCCATGCATTGACCCGAGGATCCCGAGGTCTGCTGGATGCGGCATTGCGCCAGATCGGTACCCCGTCGGATGCATCCGTTCGGAAACGCGTCGCGGACTTCGTCTTTCTCCGTGATCGGAAAACGAGCCAAGTCGCTCAGGCTCCGCAGGTCATCTGGAAGAAATCGCGCCTTGTCGAACTTCTCGGTGTAGAGCGGTACGTGACGGTAAGCGTCGAAAAGCGTGCGTTGCAGCATGCGCAACTGAACGCTTTCCAGCTTCGCCGGGGTCATGTACAGACGCCGCTTTGTGATCGGAAGGAGGCGAAGTTTGTTGAGTGTCGAAACCAGCGTACTCGAATACATCATGCCTTGAGGCTCCTGTCTGGACTCTCGTCCGGAATACCTTTTCCGATCGAACTTGTTATGTGGGCTGGCAGGCGCATGAGTGCTGCGGGCAGCACAATCAGGTCTGCGACGAGCGCACCCGCTACCGCGATGCTGACCAGAAGCCCGAAATGCCCGGTCGGCTGGAAATCCGAAAGCCCGAGCGCCGCAAATCCGCAGACCAGAATCAGCGACGTGAGCAGTACCGGCCGTCCAGCGACTTCGAGTGCCCGGGATACCGCAGGTTCGACCTCCAGTCCCTGTGCGAGCGCGCGATTAAAAGCGTGGAGCACGTGGATCGTATCGTCGACGATGATGCCCAGCGCGACCGACGCGACCATGATCGTCGCCACGTCGAGGCGCATCTCGGCCAGGCCCATGACGCCGGCCGCAATGCCGATCGGCACCAGATTGGCTACCAGTGCGAGCACGGCCAGGAAGAGCGAGCGGAAGATCACCCAGAGTGCGACTCCGATGCCGAAGATCGCGAACAGATAGCTGCGCAACTGACCTTCGACCAGATATTGCTCCATCTGCGAAAACACCGGAACCAGCCCGGTGAAGCGCACTTGCCAGTCCGCGTCGAAGAGTTCGGCCGCCCGGGATTCCAGCCCTTCGATCAAAGCTTCACTCTGTGCCGACGTCATGGCCATTGCTCGTGAACTGATCCGGCCCAGCGTTGCGTCCTCGTGCAGGAAGCGTTCGACTTCCTCAGGAGCGATCGTCTGAAGCAGGAAGAGCGCGCGTTCCAGGGCCGCGTCGTCCGCCAGATCGATTCCCGGGGAGGTGCTCAGGATCAGATCGATGATCGAAGTACCCGCGGTCAGCTCTTCACGTCCCTGAAGATGGGCTTGCAGGTGCTGAATTCCGCGCAGCGCCGCCGGACTTCGCAATGCTCCGGGTTCCGGTGCGCGAATCTCGATTTCCAGCGGAGTCACGCCTTGCAGCTTCGATTCGATGAAACGATAGGCCAGGTTTACGGGGTGGGAGGCTTGGAAGAACTCGCCATCGTGCGTTGCGACCTCGATTCTCGGAGCACCGATCGCTCCGATGATCAGTGCGACAACCAGCACGACGATCGCCGTCCACGGCCGCGATGCTAGTCCGGCCAGTCTGCGCAGTACGGGAAGCTCTGCACGTCGTCGCGCCGCGCCCTCCAGAGGCAGACGAATCAGCGCCGCCGGAAGCACGATGACCGCAACTGCGAAGGCCATCCAGACGCCGAGCACGGCGAATACTCCGAACACGCGCACGCTTTCGATGCGTACGAGCAGGAGCGACGCGAAGCCGAGTGCCGTCGTCAGCGAGGTCCAGAAGCATGCGGGTGCGACTTCGAAAAGCGTCCAGTGCAGGGCCTGGGCGCGGGAGTCGCCTTCGCCCAGCCTTTCGATGTAGGCGGCGATGATGTGTACGGCGTCGGCCACGGCGATCACCATCAGAAGTGGAGGGAGCAACGATGTCGTGATGTTCATCGAAACGCCCAGCCAGCCCATGACGCCCAGAGTCCAGACCAGACTCATCCCTACGACGCCAAGTGCCAGGGCCGTCGGCAGCACACTGCGGAAAAGCGCCGAGAGCAGGAGGGCGATGATCACCAGCGCGAGCGGGGTGAAAAGCGCATTGTCCCGCTGGTTGAGTTCGGTCAGCGCGCGATTGAATACCGGAGAGCCTGCCCGGTGTACCTGTAGATCGGCGAACTCGGGATCTTCTAGAACTCGATCGATTCCGGCGAGTACCGAACGTTCGATCTCCGAGTTGTCCAGGTCTGCACCTGCCAGCTGGACGGCCAGAAGCAATGCGCGACCGTCGGCCGAGACCAGCGCATCGCGAACGAAGGGGCTGGAAAGTGCTTCCGCACGCAGGCTGGCGGCGGACTCGACATCGTCGGGTACCAGTGGGCGCGCATAGGGTCCGAAGGGGCCAGTATCGATCTGGAATGCCGTGTCCAGGGATGCAACCCAGCGGACCGAATCCAGGTCGAGCAGCGCATCGGTCAGCGAGCGCAGTTGTTTCAGGCGTGCCGGTGCAAAAGCATTTTCGACCGGGTAGGCCAGTACGATCAGTTCATCGCTGCCCCAGCGCTCGACGAAGCCCCGGTAGAAGTCCAGATCATCCGAGCCTTCCAGAGTGATGACCTCGGGATCGTTGGTCCAGCCGAGTTGCGCGTATCCGATTCCGAGCCCCAGCGTGAGCAGGAGCGCAGCACCGAGCAAGAGTGCTCCGCTAGCGGAAACCAGACGCTCGACGGCGCTCGAGAAGTTCCTCAATCGATGGCCCGGCGCATCAAGGCCGTCGCGCTGGCCTGCAGCGCATCCGCAGGTTTGTGTAGACCGGCGATGCGCGCCAGGCAACTCAGCGGTCGCAGCAGACCGTCGGCTCCGAGCGAGGCGAGGGCCACCGTCCCTGGGATACGAGAGCGGTACACCGCAGTGTGCACCATGCGGTCATCGAAGAAGTCGAGTGGGTCCAACAGAATGGCTGGACCTACCGGATCGCCGCCGAGCAGCGGGTTGAGTTCGGTCAGAGCCGCCTCGATGTACCACTCCTTCTCCAATCCGTGGCTTCCCAGAATGGCCTCGCTCCCGGCGAGATTCAGCAGGTAGGCGGTCTTGGCCAGCGACTTGCTGGCTACGGCCTTGAAGACGTATTGGGTGACCGGGTTGTCATCCACGACTCCTACAGTGTCGGAAGCGGCCATGACCACCGTACCCAAAAGCAGTGACGTCTCCGAGAACAGGCTGAGCTGCAGGTCGGTGACTGTGTCGAAGAGTCCGAGTACTCCATCGCGCGCTCCGCGAAGCCAGGTCAGACCGGGCCCCGCGGGATCTTCTTGCACCTCCCAGTCTAATGTTCCGGAGTCCAATGTTCCGGAGTTCGATCCGTCGGCGTGAGCGGAGCTGGGCGCGAGCAGGAGGAGTGTTAGCAGGAGTGTCGTGCGGAGCATCAGCGCCGTCTCCGCCGGCGTCGATTTTCCCAGCGTTTGCTCTGGAATGCTTCCACCTGTTGGTCCTCCCACTTCGAGTACAGACGCATCTGACGATCGTCGAGAACTTCGACCAGGAGCGCGTGACTGCGCTTCTGCCCGGCGAGTATGAGTTCGCGTACCCGCGTCTCCTTCTGCGCATTACTCGTCGCTTCTTCACTCACGACACGCACGACTTCGTCGTAAACGTCCAGTGAGACCTTGCGGTAGGCTTTGCGCATTGCGCTCCGCTGGCTGTCTTCCAGGGCGATTCCCTCGACCTTCTCCTCGACGGCCTTTACGGTGCGCTCGGCCATGTCGAGAGCCAGTCGTTCGATCTGGTCTTGTTCGAGTCGAATACCGTTGATCTGCCAGACGCGGCCCTTGTCCGATTTCGGTTCCTGCGAGAATGCCGGATTCACGGCAAAGGCCATGATGCAGATCAGCAGCGAGAACTTTGCGACGCGCCTCACGAGTCCGCTTTCTGGAAGCCATCCCGCGAGTACCAGCAGATGTTCTGTGGGCTTTCGCCGAGCATGGCTCGCGCGTGCGCGTGGTCGATGCCGTCGATCGCGCTGATCGCGGGAAGCCGCAGGATCGCTTCGAGTTGTGACCGCGCCGCAGCGATATCGTCGCTGCTACCGCGACACAGCAATCCGACGGCCAGTTCCTTGCGGTACTCGATTCGCACCGGCTGGATCTCCACGGCCTGCTCGAGGAGTTCGATGGAACGATCCAGGTCGCCACGCGTTCCGACGACGCTCATATACCAGGCGTCCGGGGCGAGCCGGTAGAACTGTGCCAGGGCGTACAGTGCGTCCGCGCGCGTCGAGAAGCCAAAGAAGCGATAGTCGTCCTGCAGCGAAGCCGCCCTGGCCAGCGTCTGTTCCAGCCACTTGGGTCCCCGGCCTCCGAAGGCTCCCTGGAGAGCGATTCGAATATTGCCCAGGCTGGTCGCGATGCGCCCGCGCGCGACTCCCTGCCAGAGATACCCCTCGGCTTTCAGGGGAGCGCGGGCGACCGCCTGGTCGGCCCAGACCTCCGCCTCTTCGTAGCCTTGAACGCGTTGAGAACTCGGCAACTCACTCGCGCGCGCTTCCAGGTGCAGATAACTCAGGCGCGACATCATCCAATGCGCAGCGGAGTCGTCGGGACGTAACTCAATCGCGCGGCGCAGCAGGGCTTCGGCCTCGCTGAAAAGCCGATCGTACCCGAGCTCCTCGGCCTGGTGCAGGTTCCGGTCGAACTCGGCGAGCTGCTCGATGTCGCCGTCGGTGTCCTTGCCCCGCTTCACCGAGTAACGCGTTTGTCGCTCGCACGGCAGCGTGACTCCGGCCAGATAGATCGCCAGATATGATGGCTCGATCGTTCGCTCCACACGGATCGACACGACTTCCTGCGTGAAATCCGAAGCGAGTCGAGATTCGATCCGCAGCAGGCCCTCGCCTACGCGATAACGCGTGACGGCCACACCGTTTTCAAAAGCTGCCGGGCGATCGAGAACCCAGTAGCGGGCGTCTACATCGACCGCGCGGCTTCCAGAGATGCGCAACGAGCGATCTGTACTCGGAAGGGGGAGTCCTTTACAGCCCTCGATCTTGCTCGCGTGCAGGTCGACGCGCTCGAGCGCCCCTGCGAATGCGCCAAGCGGTAGCAGGAACAAGAGCACCGCCAGCAAACGCGCCATCGTCATCTCGAAGCACCTCGTCACCGGACCTCGACACCTTTGACCTTGATCGAGCGTGGTGCCCAGAGGTAATACCCGTAGGCAAAACCCGGAATCACCCACACGATCGTATCGAACGTGTCGAACGTCGTTTCGATCTCCAGATCCTCGATGCGCTGTACGCCGCTACTTGATGCGAGTAGATCCCGAGTGCCCCAGTCCGAGTACGGCACCAGGCCCGCGAGCCACCAGTTCTTGTGACCCTGGCGTTCGAACTTCTGCTCCGTGGCTGCAGGAGCGTTGGGAAGCTTGCCGAAGTAGGTCTTCGGCGGCAACTCGTGGCTCACCTTGAACATACAACCGCTGCACAACCCGGCGATCGCGAGTCCGAGTGCAATTCTGAAGCTTGCCGTCTTCATCGCCCGTCCTCCAGGTCGACCACATCGCCTTCGACCCACACCGACCAGGTCCCACATAGAAGAGTGAGCACGCAGGCTACGTGGGAGATCGCCATGTCCGTAAAGTCTTGACCATCCGAGAGTTTCAGATTGACGACGCCATCGTGTTCTCCGGCCGCTTTTGCAGCCAGTGCTGCGCCGTTGAGGTTTTCCCCCACCGGAATGCCGCCGTGAAGCCAGAAGAACTGTCGATCGTGAGCTTCAAAGTGCCCGGCGGGTCGTAGCGTGACCCCCGGTATGCTCCCGTCCGTGGTCAGGATCTTGTCGCCGTTGTAGCTGTGTCGCACCGAGAAGCAGCCCGACGCAAAGACCGCGACGGCTGCAAGTGCCAGAAATCTGAATTTGGTCGCGCGCATCTGCTCTCCCACAAGTTCTCTCCGACGGATCGTCCACCGGGTGCATCGGGCTCACCTGATGACATCATCGGGGCGGTGGATGAGAGCGCGGTTAAGCGAATATGAAGGGGAGATGAAGCTCCGCTGGGCGGCCCGGTTTCAGGCGCTCAGCAAGCGGCAGGTTCATCGTTCGGAGCGCGGAATCCGGGGGATTTCGCAGGCTCCCGGCTATTCGGAGCCAGTCGGCGCCAGCGTCGCGGCGCGCCCTTCCGTGAAGCGGATGTAGTAGCCCTCCGGATCTCGAACCCGAAAGTCGCGCAGGCCCCATTCTTGAAGCACGACTGGAGTGGGCTTGAATCCGGCTTCGGTCAGGCGCCGTTGCGTATCTTCGAGTCGATCGGCGTAGAGCACGATCTCGGTGCCCAGTGGCGGTCCCCGAAGTACGGACAGCCAGCGCAAGGGAATCCAGGTAGAGAGCGGCGAAAGAGAGATCACGATCGGTCCCGTGCGAAGGGTCGTGTAGCCGTCGGACTTGGCTTCGACGATTTCGAAACCCGCCGCCTCGTAGAACTCGATCGAGGTAATTGGATCGTTTACGAAGAGTTCGAACTTCGCTTCAGATGGAGCCGATGCGATCAAGATGTCTAGCTCGCAGCCGGGAGCTCGTCCTTCACGAGTTCCCCGCCCTTCATGATCATGCGCAGATTCTGCGGGTCGCGCAGGACGCTGATGTCGACACTGGGATCTCCGTTGACCACGAGCAGGTCGGCGAGCTTGCCTTCCTCGACCGTGCCGAGTTCATCGGTCACTCCCTCGAGTTCCGCTCCGTTCACTGTCGCCCAACGAATGATCTCGAGCGGCGAGATGCCGAAGTGCTTGACGTAGAACTCCATCTCTTCGGTGTAGTTTCCGTGGGGCAGGGGAGCCGCGCCGTAGTCGTCGCCGAGCAGGAGTCGGACGCCCGCCTTCTGGGCGCGGGGAACCCACTTCTTCAAGTTTTCGAGTTCCCGTTCGGTCGTTTCGATCAGTTCCTCGGTACCCGGAACGCGAAGCTCTTCGATCCCCAGTAGCTTCTCCAGGAAGAGAGCGCTGGGCACCAGGAAGGTTCCCGCCTCGACCATGGCGGCGATCACTTCATCATCGATCTCGTCGCCGTGGTCGATCACATCGACGCCGAGTTCGATGCACTGGAGCATTTCGGATTTCCAGGCGCAATGCGCCCGCACCAGCCGACCTCGCTCGTGAACGGTTCGAACCACGGCCTCGAGTTCGTCTCGGCTGTACTCCGAAGTGGCGGTCTTGGTATTGCCGTGTCCGCCGGTCACATACATCTTGATCATCTGGGCACCGCGCTTCATTTCGTTACGCGCACCATCCCGAAATTCGTCGGGTCCGGACAGGAGTAGACTTGCTCCGGTGTTGCCGAGCTTCCACCACCAGTTCGACAGATCGATGTAGCCGCCGCGCGTTCCGAAGTCGCGACTGCAGGGCAGGATGCGCGGACCGGGAATGATGCCTTCTTCGATCGCGATCACGAGCTGGGCGTCGATGTCGTCACCGCCACCGGCTCCTACGATCGACGTGAAACCGGTCATCAATGCGGAACGAACCGCGTTGGCGGAGCGCAGGAGCAGCACGCCTCCCGGCTGGTCGATTCCGATCGGAAAAATGTCCAGTCCGTAGTCTTGATAGCTGGCGTGGTAATGACACGTATGCATTCCCGGCATCAGGGTATCGCCGTTGAGTTCGACCAGGCGATCTCCGGGCCCCGGTTTGACGGCATCATCTCCAACAGATGTTATGCGGTCATCTTCGACGACGATCGTTGCATCGCGCCGCGCGGCACTTTTCCCGTCGACCAGATTTGCTCCTGTGAAGATAATTCGCGCCACGTCGTGCGTCCTTTCGTTGTTGGCTCAGCCCGCCGCCGAGAGTCGGTAGCGGATGGGCAGATGCTTCAGTCCCGGGACCAGGTTCGAAGCGGTTCGCTCGACCTTTCCCGTGATTTCGATCGATTCGAGTCGTGTGACCAGTTCCGTGAAGATCGCACCGCTCGTCTTGCGGGCCAGGTTCGCTCCCAGACAGAAATGCTCGCCGATGCCGAATCCCAGGTGCGGATTCGGGTCCCGTTCCAGGTCGAGTTCGTCGGGTCGCTCGAAGATGTCTTCATCGCGATTGGCAGAGCCGTAAAACAGAACCAGTCGCTGTCCTTCTCTGATCTGTTGACCACTCAGTTCGCAGTCTTCGGAGGCCGTTCGCACCATGTGGTTGACCGGCGTCACGAAGCGGACGATCTCGTCGATCGCCGTAGGTGTGATCTCGGGCTTGCGTTGCCATAAAGCTAGTTGGTCGGGTTGATCGATCAGGACGCGCATGCCGCCGCCGATGGCGCCTCGGGTCGTTTCGTGCCCGGCCGTGAATGTCACCAGGCAATAGCCCATTGTCTCGAGCTCACCCATCGGCTCGCCGTCGATCTTCGCATTGGCAAAGATGCTGGCCAGGTCGTCACGCGGATTTGCGCGGCGGTCCGCCATCACCTTGCCGAAATACTCCCAGAACTCCATGAAGAGTTCGCGGAGTGCCTCCATGCGTTCACCTTCGCGCTGGAACTCCGGATCTTCGGTACCGAAGAGCTGGTTGGTGAGTTTCAGGATGAAGGGCTCATCGGCTTCGGGCACACCCAGAATCCGGCAGATGACTTTGAGCGGGTAGGTCGAGGCGATCTCGTTAATGAAGTCACATTCGCCCTGGGGTCCCAGAGCGTCGACCAGCGTTCGCGCCGTTTCCTCGACCAGGCCGTCGAGACCCTGCAGAGCTCTCGGCGTGAAAAACGGACTGGCAATCCCGCGGTACTTCCGGTGCTCCGGAGGATCCATATTGATGATCGTCTTGATCGTCTGCTGGGTTGCAGAATCCTGTCCGCGGTCCCGCACCAGGGTCATCCCCGGACCGTTCAGAAAGAGCTCCGGCTGCTTGGATATTTCCACGATGTCCGCATGTTTCGTGACCGCCCAGAAGGCTGGCCAGCCCTCGGGTTCGAACAATTGGAGCGGGGACTCTCGGCGGAGTTGGGCCCATTCGGCAAACGGGTAGCCGTTTGCGGCATAGGATTGAGGGTCGACCAGGCGGTGGGGATCGATCTGGGACATCGTTTTCGAACTCCTCGTGTCCGGCGGTGCCCGACCCCTTCCGACGCAGGATTCGTACCAACCGGCATTGGCGAGCCGCCCGTTCCGGGGGCGACTAGTGCCAGCTTGCACCAGTCGCGAACACCAGGCAAGGCGCTTCGTCCCACGCAGTAGAGCCTTCGACGATCCTTGGCTGGCCCGGTGCTGCGGCCTCGCCGAGCCGGTCTCAGAATCCGGTCAGGCGGGCGAAGCGGTCGCGATGGAAGGCCGCATCGCCGAAGCTCAGTTCGGCCGTCTTCGCGCGCTTGAGAAACAGGCCGATGTCCTCTTCGTCCGTCATGCCGATGCCCCCGTGCATCTGCAAGCCTTCGCAGGTGATGAGACTGGCAGCGTCCGAGCAGCGCGCCTTGGCCGCACTCACCACACGCGAAGCGTGTGGCCGGTCTTCGTCCAGAGCCCGAAGGGCGTCGAGTACGACCGCCTGGGCCAGTTCTACTTCGCAGAACATCTCAGCGGCGCGGTGTTTCAGCGCCTGGAAGGTGCCGATCCGCACTCCGAACTGCTCGCGTTCTTTCAGATAGGTGACGGTGCGTTCGAAGACCTCGGAGATGATTCCCACCATTTCAGCCGAAAGAATCGCTGTGGCTCGATCGAAAACCGCGTTCAGGATTTCCGCACCCCGATCGACTTCGCCGAGTACGGCGCTGGAGGTGACCGTCACGTCCGAGAGCGCGACTCGCGCCGCGTTGCGACTGTCGATCATGCTCGAGCGGGTGACCGTGCAACCCTGCGTCGAGGGATCTACCAGAAAGAGTGTGATGCCGTTTTCTTCGCCCGAACTGCCGCTGGTTCGCGCGGCCACCACCAGATGGTCGGCGACGTGGCCGTCGAGTACGAAGAGCTTCTCGCCCGAAATCCGAAATCCATCTCCGGCTTTTTCCGCCTTGGTGCCGATGGCCCAGGGCGAAAAGCGCCCGGTCTCCTGGAAGGCGAGGGCGAGCAGAGTTTCACCCTTGCAGAGGCCCGTCAGGATTTCCTGCTTCTGGGCTTCGCTACCGCCGAGCGCAATCGCCCCGCCGGCCAGAACGACGCTCGATAGAAAAGGGTAGGGGGACAGAGTGCGTCCGCATTCCTCGACGATCACACCGAGTTCGGCCAGGCCCAGGCCTGCACCGCCTACATCTTCGGAAAAGGGGATGCCGGCCCAGCCGAGTTCCGCCATCTCTTTCCAGAGCGCTTTTGAAAAGCCGACCGGATCCTCGCTGTCTCGCATCTCGCGCAGGTGTGTGATCGGCGTCTGCTCCTTCAGGAACTCGGAAGCTGCCTGCTGGATGAGTTCCTGTTCTTCGCTCAGTACCAGGCTCATGTCTGTCCTCACTTTGAATCGCGTCGAAAGAAATCGGGAAGTAGCTGCGTGTTCGGGTCCGGTCGCTCAGTCCGGCAGGCCCAGAACGCGCTTGGCGATGACGTTCAATTGCACCTCGGAGGTGCCGCCTTCGATCGAGTTTCCCTTGGAGCGCAACCAGCCACGGGTTTCCATGATGTCGAGCGGGGTGAACTCATCGCCGCTCCAGCCCAGAGCCGCTGCGCCGCGCACCGACATCAATATCTCTGAGCGGCGTTTGTTCAATTCGCTCGCATAGAGCTTGAACATGGAGGTCGCCGGTCCTGGACCCTGTCCGGCTTTCGCCTGCTCACCGCTGCGCTTGAGTGTGAGCCCGAAGCAGAGTGCGTCCATCTCGTTCTGGGCGATGCGATCGCGCAGCGGGTAATCCGCCAACTGACCCTGCTTTTCACCGAGATGGGCTCGCGCGGCTTCCGCCAACGCACTGGTCGGAGCGGGTACCGGACCCTTCTTGGCCTGGGGGCGCTCTCCTCCTCCTCCGGTGCCGCCTGAGAGCATGGCCCGTTCGTGCTGGAGCAGGCGCTTGGCGATCGTCCAGCCGCCATTCAGTGTGCCGACCAGGTTGCGAGCCTCGGCTTTGACGTCCTGGAAGAAAACCTGGCAGAACTCGGAGGCGCCGCTGATCAGCTGGATCGGCGAGATCGTGACGCCCGGCTGGCGCAGATCGAAAAGGATGAAGCTGATGCCATCGTGCTTGGCCGCATCTGGATCGGTGCGGGTCAGACAGAAAATCCAGTCGGCGTTGTTCGCGCCCGTCGTCCAGATCTTCGAACCGTTGATGATGTACTTGTCGCCGTCGCGCACCGCGCGGGTCTGCAGACTGGCGAGGTCGGAACCGGCCCCCGGCTCGCTGTACCCCTGGCACCACTGGATCTCACAGCTCACGATCTTGGGCAGGTGCTCCTTCTTCTGCTCTTCGTTGCCGAACTCGAGCAGAACGGGTCCCAGCATCGAGGTGCCAAAGAAGCTGGCCACCGGGACCCAGTTTGCGAAGCGTCCCATCTCATGGCTCAAAACCCGGGCTTCGTCCTTCGAAAGGCCTCCGCCGCCGTATTCGCGCGGCCAGGTTGGCATCGTATAACCGCGCTCGATATAGACCTGTTGCCAGGAATCGCGGTCTTCTTTCGTCGATGTGGCGCCGGGTCGAAGTGAAGCCGGACAGTTCGCTTCCAGCCATTCGACGAGTTCCGAGCGGAACGCTTCGAGAGATGCGTCGGGCATCGGTAATTCCTCCAAATGCGGCCGCTGCTCTGGACGAGACGCGGGATCCGTTTTCCGCGTTCGGAGATAACACATCGATCCCATGTATGGGAAATGCTCCGACCCCGGTTGGGCTCTTCGCTCAGACAACCCACGAAATGCTGAGATGTCGAGTCCCGGCCGGTAGCTCCAGTTCGATGTCATCGCCAGCGCATTTTCCGAGCAACGCCCGCCCCATGGGTGAGCCCGGTGTCACGGGACGGATCATCGTTCCATCCACGTCCAGCGTTTCACCGGCGCCGGCCGGAATGAGGAAAACGATGGAAGGACCGCTGAGCTGATCCTCGATCTCGATGAGCGCGGTCATGGCCACTGCATCGTCGGGTTCGAAGCTCGCGAGCGTCATGCTCGCGAGTCGCGCTGCTTCCGCTTCCAACGCCTCGACACGCCGCGCGAGTCCGCGGGCGAGGTAGCTCGCCTCGACGGCGCGCGTGTCCTTCGGATCTTCGGCGCGTGTCTCTTCGTGAGTTGCACCGGCCGCGGTCGTTTTCTGCGAGTCGGTCAAACCGTCGAGTGCATCAGCGATCCGTTTGCGCAGCGCCTCGAGCACCCGTGTCTTGTCGATCGTCTTCACCGGGAGTGAGCTTCGGGCAGAGTTCCGATGATCTTTTCGGCTGCCAGGTTGTCGATCTCGTCTTTGCTGTAACCGAGTTCGCGCAGGATCTCGTCGTTGTGCTGGCCGAGGGTCGGTGCTGCGCAGTTCAGCCAGCGCTCGACGCTGGCGAAGCGGAAGGGTGCGCCCATCGTCAACTGGCGACCGATGACCGGATGCTCGAGTTCCTCTACGAAGCCACGTGCCAGGTAGTGCGGGTGGGTGGATAGCGAACGGGGATCGAGGATCGCGGCGGCTGGCACGCCGACGGCGAGAAGCTCTTCGATCCACGTGTCCCTGTCGCGTTGCGCGAATGCATTGCGCAGTCCTTCGTCGATCTCGTCATGGAGGGCGCGTCGCGAAGGTAGATCTGCGTCGATCTTGGTGGCCCATTCCGGTCGTCCGAGTAGCTCCACGAGCGCCCGCCATTGCGTTTCGCTGGTGACCGATAGCGCGAGCCACTGCGGGTTTTCGGCGAGCTGGTGATCGCGACACGCGTACAGTCCCTGGGGTGCGGCTTCTGGACTGCGATTCCCCTGCCGACTCATCAGATTCCCGTAGGCCGTGTGCTCGATCACCTGCTCGGCGGTGATGTTCAGTGCGGCTTCGAGCATTGAACATTCGATGAAGTGACCGCGTTGGCTGTGATCGCGCTCGGCCATGGCGACCAGCAAGGCGAACGCGGCGTGTACACCCGCAACCGGGTCGCACGGGCCGCGTTGGATCCGCGGTTGATCCTCGAGGTGTCCGGTCAACCACGACAGACCGCTCATCTGCTCCATGGTCGCGGCGAAGCCCACGTTTTCGCGCAACGGTCCGTCCAGACCGAAGGCCGGCATGCGAACATAGTGACAGCGGGGATTGAGTTCCTGAATCCTTTCCCAGCTGACGCCGAAGCCGTCCATCACGCGCGGGCTGTAGTTCTCCACCAGGGCGTCGGCGTCGAGGATCAGCTTTTCGAGCACCTCCATCCCCTTGGGGCTGGAAAGGTCCAACGTCAGGCCGCGCTTGTTCGTGTTGGCCGACAGGTAGATGAAGCTGCACTCCCACCAGGCTTCCTGTTGAGCCGCGAAAGTGCTGCCCACGCTCCGACAGCCGTCGATCTTCTGGATGGATTCGACGTGAATGACGTCGGCGCCGAGCATCGCCAGCATCTGCGTGGCGATCGGGCCGGCCCACCATGTGGTGACATCGATGATGCGCATGCCCTCCAGTGGCAGGCGTCGGTTTCCCTCGGGTTGCGGTCTCTGCGGGTTTCGCGCTTCGATCCGGCCGTCGTGCTCGCCGAGACGCGGTGCGGTGCGCGCGCTCGGGAGCGACTGATGATCGATGCGATACGGAGGAATCGGTCGTTTGAATCCGCCCGATGGATCCTCGACGAAGACTCCGCGCGCCTGGGTCTGATCCTGCTCGAGTACCGTCTGGCCATTGCAGATCGGTGCGACGGGTATCCGCAACTCGTGGGCGCGTTCGATGATCTCGTGGCTCGTGTGCTTCTGGGTGTAGGCGTGGAGGACCTTCTCCCACTCCTCGAAGCGTCCGAGACGCTGACCGAACTGATCGAATTCGCCTGACTCATGGAGATCGGGGCGTTCGATCAAGAGCATGAAGTCGGACATCTGTTTCGGTGTGTAGGTGGTGAAGCCGACGAAGCCATCGCTGGTGGGTTCGATCGAAGGTGTTTCGATATTGGGCAGCGCACCCGATACCGGCGGTCGGCCGAGGATGCTCCACATCAGATCGAGGTAGCAGTTCGTCGCCATCCCGGTCACTTCGTGCAGTGAAAAGTCGACGTGCTCGCCCTGGCCCGTCGCCTGCGCTCTTCGGACCGCGGCCAGCGCAGGAACCGAGGCGAAACAGCCTCCGGCCCACGCGGCTACACCTCCACCCGCCTGAAAAGGCTCACCACCGATACGCTGCCGCCCACCTAGCGATCCGCATTCAGCCTGAATACTGAAGTCACTGGCTGGTCGGTCGGCCAGCGGACCCGTCAAACCAAACGGCGTGATCGTGAGGATCACCAGGCCGGGATGGCGTTCGAGAACTGCGTTGCGATCGTAGGCTTGGACGGACAGGTCTTCGATCAGCAGGTCCGCGCTCGCGATCAGGTCATCGCATTCTCCATCGATGAGGGAGCCGACGACGCTTCGCTTCGATGCGTTCAGATACCGGAATAGCGCAGCGTCTTCAGGGCCGAGATCGACTCCATTGACCGACCAGCCGCGCAATGGATCACCTGTCGCCGTTTCCAGCTTGATGACATCCGCACCGGCGTCCGCAAAGAGCTTGCCACAATACGGCCCGGCGATATGGCTCGAGCCGTCGATGACCCGTATGTCTTTCAGCCCGCGCATGTTGTTCCCCTCGCGAACCGCGATCAGGATTCGTTAGTTGACCCGATCCGTGTTGTCATTCAGCGATCTGTTGCGTGAGTTCCCATGCATCCGGTGATCATGGGTAGATCCAGGAAAGTCTTGAGCCCAGGATTATCCGCTTCACACACCAGGGGTACGGAGTTCACCAGGTGAAAAGCCGTCGTGCTCAGTCCCTGCGCCACACGCTCATCCTGTGTCAGCTCAGCTGGGAAATCGATATCGATGTTCAGGTTCACATCGCCTTCGAGTTTGATTCGCCAGCCGGATTCGCGCGGGATGTCCATCTTGGATTGCAGGCGCGTCTGTTTGATGTCGTCCACGTACCAGATCTGTTCCTGAATGATCTCGGTGCCTTCTCGCGTCGTTCCGATATGCCTGTAGTGGTTCAATGCGATCGTGCCTTCCTCGATGATGCCGACCGCGGTCTCGATAGGTTGATTGGCCAGGATGAAGTCGTGCTTCGCTTCGTAGGAAATCACCTTGCTTCCCAGGCCTTCGGCAATCATGTCGATCGGCTCATACCAGCTATTGGCCAGCATTGCCTTGAGAGGGTTGCTCATGGCCTCGTCGGGGGTTCGGCCCAGGTTCATCACGTTGCGCATGACGCCTTCCGAACTGTAGGTTCGGCAATCTCCGCATTCGGTCATGGTGATGCGATCGATCTGATTACACCAGCCGGTGAAGGTCAGAGGGAAGCGCTCGGCGATGCCGCCGGGATTGCATCCCGAGGCGTGCATATTGACACCGCCCGTCTTGCACGCGGCGGCAATCGCGGCCGAAACGTCGGGGCTTTGGATGAAGGGAAACCAGTAAGGGCAGGGCGTGATCACGTGCTTGCCGGACTCCAGCAGACGACACATCTCGCCCAGATCCCAGGGGAGCGGGCAGTAGATCACGCAATCGGCGTCGAGCGCCATGATCTCGGCCACGTCCTGTGTCGCGATGACTCCGGTCTCATCGATACCGACGATCTCTCCGGCATCGAGCCCCTTCTTGGCATCGCTATAGACCTTGACTCCGACGAGTTCGAGCTTGGGATGCCGTACGATTCCGCGCAGGGCCGCACTTCCCACGACACCCGTTGCCCACTGGATGACCTTGTACATCTGCGTCACGGGATCTCCTCAGGAACCGATTCGGTTCAAGCGGTACACGCGAATCTTCCGCTCGGTTCTCTTCTCGTAGACTTTCATCTGTGGAATGGCGTGTCGCACGTCGTCCCAGACCTTCTGTTTCTCTGAGTCACTCAACACCCGGGCCCGCGCGTTGAAGCGCTCGCCGCGCATCTGTACCTCGACCTGGGGGTTTGCGTCGATGTTGTAGCGCCAGGCCGGGTGCTTCTGCTGACCCATGGCACTGGCCACGACCAGTTGATCCCCTTCGTGCTCCAGGCAGGCGAGGTGTACGGATCGCGGCTGGCCGGACTTGCGGCCGATCGCGGTCATCGTGAGCATGGGCATGGTCGGAGGGCCCAGCGAAGTCAAGCGACCGTTTGTGGCCCGGAAGATCAGCGGATCCAGCCGCGCTGCCACGTTCTTGATCAGCCAGGTGAAGACGGGGGAGGTGGAGAGCCAGACGACGAAGTCACTCTCGGCAGAGGCCTGACGCTCGGGATCCACTTTTTCTTCCACCGAGGCAATATATCAGCTGCGCAAGCAATCCCAGGAGAGAGAATGAGTTCATCGCAAGAAGTCCCGGTCATCGTCGGCGTGGGCCAGATTCTGCAGCGTCTGGAGGATCCGCGCAAAGCGGCCGAACCCCTGCAGATGATGGTGGCCGCGCTCGAGCAGGCCGGCGAAGACGCCGGAGCCCCGAAACTCCTGCAGCGAGCGAATTCGATCTACGTGCTTCGCGGTGCCTGGGCGTACGGAGATCCCGGACGTGAGATCGCGCGCAGACTCAGCGCGATGCCGGACGAGACCGTCGGCACTCCCTACGGCGGAAACTACGCGCAGGCCTGCGTGATCGACGCGGCCCGCGAGATTCAAGCGGGGCGTTGCGGGGTCGCGCTGGTGACCAGCGGCGAGAAAGGTCGCAGCGTGGGGCAGGCTCAACGCCAGGGCGTCGAACTGACGGAAACCGAAGCGCCCGGTGTTCCCGATCGCATGGTCGATCTGGACAAGGCGATCTTTCACGATGCCGAACTTGCGCGCGGCATGAACAGCGCCAGCGATATCTTCGCCATCATCGACAGCGCGCTTCGCGCTGCGAAAGGCGAGTCCCTGACGACTCACGAAGAGCGGATCGCTGAACTCTGGGCGGGTTTCAACGAGGTCGCTCGTGACAACCCCAATGCCTGGATTCGCAAACCGTACACGGCGCAGGAGATCGGTCGGGCTTCGCCGGACAATCCGATGATTTCCTATCCCTACACGCGACTGATGAATGCCAATGCCCGGGTCGACATGGCCGCCGGCGTCATTGTCTGCTCGCTGAAAACCGCACGGGAGGCGGGTGTGCCCGAGGACAAGCTCGTTTTCCCGCACTCCGCAACCGAGGCCAACGACAGTCTCTTCCTGTCCAACCGGAAGGAGTTTCACCGCTCGCCCGCAGTGCGGATCGCGGGAAAACGCGTACTCGAACTCGCGAACAAGACGATCGAAGAGATCGAGCATCTGGATCTCTACAGCTGCTTTCCGTCCTCGGTTCAGGTCGCTGCAAACGAACTCGGTGTTCCCGAAAATCGCCCCCTTACCGTGACCGGAGGACTGACGTTTGGCGGCGGGCCGCTGAACAGCGCCACGCTTCACGCCATCACACGCATGGCCGAAGTCGTCCGCGAGGATCGCGGTTCCAGGGGTCTGGTTCACGGCAATGGCGGGTGGTTGGCCAAACACGCCTTCGCGATCTACTCCACCGAACAGCCCGAGGGCGGCTTTCGCTACGAGAACCTCCAGGAACAGGCGGATGCAAGTCCGTTGCGCGAAGCACTGATTGACTGGGAGGGACCGGTCGTCGTGGAGGCCTATACCGTCGCGCACAAGTCCGGCCAACCCAGAATCGCCCACGTGGCATGTCTTACAGAGGACGGTCGACGCACCTGGGGAACGGTAGAAGATCCAGCCGTGCTAGAGGCGATGATGCGGGAGGAATTCTGTGGCCGAAGCGGGAACATCGACGGCAAGGGCAAGCTGAGCGTGTCGTAGATCTCTGAACCTTTCGCCGCTCGCAGAAACGCCGAAGCCGCTCTCGGAGGTCGAACCGAACCGAATAGGTTCGGCGCGTGCGCTGCCGACGTTGACGGCTCGGCCTCGGCACCGTGAGCAACTCTGGTATCTGTCTACGGACGCAGGTAGCCGAGAATGACATCCGTTACGTGATCGCGTCGCGCGGCGAGAGCTTCCGGCGAGTCGAGTTCGCGTTCGAAGCTGACCGCGAGCGTATGGCGATTCGAAAGATAGAAGTAGCCGAGCGCAGCGATCGACCAGTACAGCTGAACAGGATCTACGTCTCTTCGGAATTCACCGCTCGCCTCGCCGCGCGCGATCACCGCGCGAAGCCCATCGACAAGCGACGACTGCAGATGCGCTACGTGTTCCGAGCGGCGCACGTATCTGGCTCGTTGCAGGTTCTCTGTGTTCAGCAGAGACAGGAACTCGGGGTGGGCCACGAAGTAGTCCCAGGTGAAATGAACCAGGCGACGGACCGCTTCTGCGGGCGGCGCGTCGGTCCAGTCGAGCTGAGCTTCGGCCTCGCGAATTCCCGCGTAGGCGCGCTCGAGCACCGCCAGGTACAGGCCCTCCTTGTCGCCGAAGTAGTGGTAGATCATCGCCTTGTTCAGCCCGGCGGCTGCGGCCAGGCGATCGACCCGGGCGCCCGCCAGACCGTGGACCGAGAACTCGCTTGTCGCCGCATCGAGGATCGAGCGGCGAGCGTCCCCGGGTTCGCGTCGGCGAGTCCGGGCAGCGGCTCGCGAGGCTTTCGCGGGCTTGTTCGTGGCCTTTGCGGCCCCTGGGCCGAGAGATCGTGTACTTGCCATTTCGTTCCGGACAGTGTACTAACCAACTAGTTAGTTGTAAAGGAATTTGCATGCCTGCGACGCGGCGTCCGGTGGTCGTGCCGGTCTTCATCCCGGGACTGGAATCCCTGCTCTGCGGCGAGACGGAGTGGAGCGCCCTGGAGGCGATCGCCGATCTGCCGGATCGGACCCCGCTCGCGGGGTTTGCGGTCGAGGGCGCGGCCGAAAGGCTGCGCGACGCGACGGTTCTGCTGACGGGCTGGGGGTGCCCGGCGATCGACGCCGCGGCTCTCGATCTGGCTCCGAATCTCGAACTCATCGCCCACGCCGCCGGAACGGTTAAAGAAATGGTCACCCCGGAGTTGTGGGAGCGAGGTGTGCGGGTCTGTTCTGCGGCCGCCGCCAACGCAGTGCCCGTCGCCGAGTTCACGCTCGCCGCGATCCTGCTCGCGAACAAGGACGCCTTCGCTTCCAACCAGCGTTACCACGCGAGTGGGGCTGCCGCCGCACGCGTCGGGTTCGACGTCGGCAATCGCAACAAGGTGGTCGGGATCGTCAGTGCATCGCGCGTCGGTCGGTGTGTGATCGAGATGCTCGCACCTTTCGATCTGAGGGTTCTGCTCTTTGATCCGTATCTGGACGAAGCCGAGGCCCGCGCCATGGCGACCGAGCCGGTCGGTCTCGACGAACTCCTCGAACGCTCCGACGTCGTGAGCTTGCACGCGCCGCTCATTCCCGAGACGACCGAAATGATCGGCAAGCGAGAACTCGCGCGGATGCGCGACGGGGCGACACTGATCAACACCGCACGGGGTCGGATCTGCAACGCAGAAGCACTCGAGGTGGAGCTGGTTTCCGGGCGTCTTCGCGCGGTCATCGATACCTCCGAGCCGGAGCCACTGCCCGATAACTCTCCGCTGCGCGGCTTGAGCAATGTCTTCCTGACACCCCATATCGCCGGTTCGCTCGGCACGGAGATCCCGCGCATGACTCAGCTCGCCATCGACGAGATCGGCCGCCTGGCTCGCGGTGAAGCTCTGCATCACGAAGTGCGCCGCACCGAACTGGAGCGCCAGGCGTGAGCGTCGTGTTGCCGGGGTTGTGCTCGATCAGCTTTCGCAAACACGAAGTGGACGCGGTTCTGCGTATGGCGGAGGAATCCGGTCTCCGGGCCCTGGAATGGGGTTCCGACGCCCACGTGCCTCCGGGCGACCCGACCGCGGCAGGCGCTCTCGCGCGGCGTTGTCGCGACGCCGGCCTGAGTTGCCCTTCGTACGGCTCCTATTACTTCGCCGGAAAGAGCGAAGACGCCGAACTCGACGCACTCCTCGACACGACCGAAGCGCTGGGGGCGAGTACTCTGCGCATCTGGGCGGCGTTTGGAACGGGTCCGGACTCGACTGCGCAAGAGCGCGCTAATGTCACCGATGCCGTCCGCGAGGCGGGTGTGCGCGCGGCCGGGCGCGGACTTGCGATTGGCCTCGAGTTCCACCCCGGTACTCTTACCGAGACCGCGGCCAGCACCCTCGCTCTACTGGAAGGTGCGGGAACAAACGTCTTCACGTACTGGCAACCCGTGGCCGGTGCAAAGGCCGAAGATTCGCTGGCCGAACTCGCGCGTGTGCAGGACCGACTGGCCCATCTGCACGTCTTCTCATGGGATCCGACGCCCGCGCAGCGACGGCCGCTCGATTTTCTGGAACCCATGTGGCGGGCTGCGCTGCGCCAGGCGGCACAAGAACGCACTTTCCCCGTACCGCGTTGTGCGTTCCTCGAATACCTGCCCGACGATGATCCAAAAGCCCTGCGTCGCGACGCCGCCGTCCTCGCCGGCTGGATCGATGAGGAGTGTGTATGACGACCGATCCCCGAGCGAATCCACTCGCCGGAAACCCCTTGCGCTCGCGCAGCGATCTGCAGCGCGCCGTACGCGATCTCGTGACTCCGCTTCTCCCGCACTTCAGTCCGGGTGGTGCGCGCGTCCGGCTCGGAAGTTATGCCGCGGCCTTCAGCCACACCGATGCCGAGTTCGAAGGTTATGCCCGGCCCCTTTGGGGTCTGGCTCCCCTGGTGGCCGGGGGCGGGACGTGGGATCACTGGGAACCCTGGGTTCGCGGCCTGGCCGCAGGATCCGATCCGGACCACCCGGAACACTGGTCCATGTATGAGAGCGCCACCCAGGCCATGGTCGAACAGGCCGCGGTTGGCTTCGGCCTCCTTCTGGTACCGGAGGTCCTCTGGGAACCGCTCGATGAGAAAGCCCGCGACCATCTCGTCGCCTGGCTCGGGCGAATCAACCAGCACGACCCGTTCCCGAACAACTGGCAGTTCTTCCGCGTACTGGTGAACCTGGGTCTGGAGCGAGTCGGACGACCGACCGACGAAGCCGCAGTCGAAGCCTCGCTCGACAAGATCGACAGTTACTACCTGGGCGATGGCTGGTATATGGACGGTCTCGGGCGAAGCCGCGATCACTATGTGGCCTGGGCGATCCACGCCTACGGGCTCATCTACGCCTACGCGCGACCGCAGGATCCGCGTTCGGCCAGGTTCCGCGAACGCGCGCGCTTGTACGCGCCGGATTTCGAGACCTGGTTCGACGCGGACGGGGGAACTCTGTCCTTTGGTCGCAGCCTGACCTATCGCTTCGCCGCCGCCGCTTTCTGGTCGGCCCTGGTCCTCGCCGACGAAGAAGCGCTGCCCTGGGGGCGGATCAAGGGACAGTTATTGCGTCACCTGCGCTGGTGGTCGCAGCACCCGATCTCCGATCGCGACGGCGTACTGAGTCTGGGCTGGTGTTACAACAATCCGTGGATGCGCGAGGAGTACAGCTCCGCGGGTTCACCGTACTGGGCGCTGAAGGCTTTCCTGTGTCTGGCCGCGCCCGAAGACCACCCCTTCTGGACGGTCGCGGAAGAACCGGCGCCCCCACCGGGCGAACCGCACGCCTTGCCCCGAGCGGGCATGGTCGTCGCGCGCGATGCCTGCCAGAGCGTCGCAGTGAGCGGCGGTCACGACGGGATGAGTTACTTCAATCAGGGGATCGCGAAGTACAGTCGCATGGCGTACTCGACGCGTTTCGCGCTCGGCGCTGACCCGGCCCGGGGCCTGGGCGACTCTACGATCGTATTCGAGGACCCAGCCAGTGGCCAGCGCTATGCGCGAGAGACCGTCGAGAGCCACGAGGTTCGCGACACGCGGGTCTATTCGCGCTGGTCGCCATGCCAGGGCGTGACCGTACACTCGGTCTTGTCGGGAGGGGCGCCGTGGCATCTGCGCGCCCATCGGGTCGTGACCGATCGTCGCCTGCGCACGATCGAGACCGGTTTCGCGTTGGGGCTCGAAGTGCCCGGTCGATTCGATGAGCTGTCGAAGTCCGGAGCGACGCGAGCGAGTTCGCCCCACGGCGCGACGGCGGCCGTCGACCTGGTCGGCGATCGAGAGGCCACCTGCTCTGCGCAGCCTCCCAATACGAATCTGGCCCACCCGTTCAGTGTCATTCCCCGGCTCGCAGGCGATCTCGAGCCGGGGGTTCACGATCTCGTGTGTGCGATCGGCGCCAGCACCGATGACGAGTCCGTGGCAGCCGACGCAGCACCCCGCGACGTGACCGCGTTGCTCGCCTGGCTGGACGAGGTCGCGCCGCGATGACACTCGCCCACGAGCGCCTGCGACCACGCCGCAAGATTGCGGGCATGTCTGCG
Organism: bacterium; assembly: GCA_024226335.1. Taxonomy (NCBI): domain Bacteria; species bacterium. The sequence goes on along the minus strand of JAAELY010000341.1, from coordinate 396 downwards.
GTTCTGCTTCCGTTCAGCGCGACGGGCGACATCGACTGGGCCGGTTTCGAAGCTCACGTGGCGCGCACCGCCGAGTCCGGGCTCGTGCCTGCGGTGAACATGGACACGGGCTATGTGCACTCGCTGGACGCCGCCACCCGAGTCAAGATCCTCGACGCGACGCAGGCCTGTGTGGATGACTTCGTCGCGGGTGCGTTCGTCGCCGACAAACCGGGCGACTCGCTCGACGAGCCCGCGTACCACCGCGCCGTCGAAGAGATTGCATCGCGCGGGGGTACGCCCGTCCTCTTTCCGTCGCACGGGTTGAACGCGCTCGGCGGGTCAGACTGGGTCGGGGCGCAGGCTCGCATGGCCGCAGACTGGGACTCGTACCTCGGGTTTGAACTCGGCCCGATG
>JAAELY010000340.1 GCA_024226335.1 bacterium | reverse complement strand
GTGCATGATCGGGGACCTGGGAGAGATCAGAGGCAGCTGAGCTTCTGATTCCCCTTTGATCTCAAGGTCTTCTGCTGACGGGAAACAGATCGAATCGGTCGGCCACACGGTCGCCTAAGGAGATTAGATGGCGGGGACCCGGGTGCTCGTGAACCACGAGTTCCACGATGACCATCCAACGGCGCGGGTGAGAGTGAATTGATTCGTAGATTCACCGACCAATGACGCACGTTTGATCTGGCCAGAGGGTTCTCCCTTGATTTCTCGGACACATCCAAGAAGACTCGACTCAACCGTCGGTGAGTTCGGGGTAGAACCCACGCAACGCGAGGACTGTCGGGATGATCATCTCATACAGACACCAGTTCGTTTTCATGCACGTCAGCAAGACCGGCGGCGAAAGCATCAGCCAGGCATTGCTCCCTCACCTCGGACCCGATGACATCATCGTAGCCCCACCCGTGCATACCCACCCGCCCGGCATCCATCGCCTCGCCAAGCACTCGCGGCTAGACGTGATCCGAGCTGTGCTCGGACACGAGCTAGACAACTTCTTCAAGTTTGGTTTTGTGCGCAATCCCTGGGACCGAGTCGTCTCTTTCTACCACTACCAGGCGCGCGTTCAAGGGGAGAGGGGGTCGTTCGCAGATTTCCTGCCGTCCGGGCTGCCCCGCGCGAGCTGTACGCATGCGACAAGCGGTCTCGACTTCGTAGGACGCTTTGAGCAGCTGGACTCCGACTTCGGGGCGATCTGCGCGAAGTTGGGGCTCGCTGCGATACTGCCCAGACTCAACGTCTCGAAACGAGGATCCTATCGCTCGTACTACGATGCGGCCTCTCGCACGCTGATCGCCGACCGCTATGCCGAGGACATCGAGAAGTTCGAGTATCAGTTCTGAGCGATATGCGCCGCGCGCCGCGCAGACTCCCAGCCCTGATCATTCATGAAGGTCCTACTGCGGAGACGTACGCCCTCGCGACGGACCTTCCGACTTCTGGCCCGACGAGCCTGCTCGAGCACCGCCTGCTCACCTCCGAATCCCGAGCGGTCGAGCCTCGTCCTCCCGCCGCTCCGAAGTCCCTTTGCAGGTGCCCGGCGGCCCGCACCCGTTCGAGAGCCCCCAGATTCCCCGACTGCCGGATCTCAACAGCCGACAATGGGCGGTTCTGTTAGGTAGATTGGGGCTCTGTACTTTCTATACGCACGGATCGCATCGGGGACCGCCAACGCAAACATCGTGAAACCACAGATCCAGCCGGATATCTGTCATCGCGCACGCAGAGAAGAACAGAACACCAAGACGGAGTGTCAGCGGTTCCTGCGCGCGATTGTCAGGACCAGCAGACCCATCATCCCAAGCAGAGCGGGACTGGGCTCAGGTGCCACGGTCCTCGCGATGCGAAAACCGCGATTTCCGCCTTCGGATGCCCCAGTGCGGCTATGCCTCTCCGAACCTGTGAGCATCCAGGGATAACTGTAGAAACCCCCACCCCGCAGGCCACGGCTCGAGCCGCCAACGATGGCTTCGTTCCATTCCCAGACATTACCCCCCTGGTCGAACGTCCCGTTCGGACTCGCCGAACCCGTGTAGCCGCCCACTTCAGCGGGCGTATTCAAGCCGCCGACGAAACAGTTCGCCCTGTTGGGGGTCGCGCGTGGCGGGTCGCAGGTAACGATCACGTTCGATCCCATCGGATTGTCGAAATAGCTGGTCGAGGCGACATCGTAGTACGCCGCCTTGTACCACTCGTCCTCACTCGGAATGAAGACCTTCGCAAGTGCGTTGCGCGTGATCGAGTTGCCGCTAATCCCGAGGCTTGTGATCGTGTACGCTCCTGACTCCGTGTCGCCGCTCCCCGCGCCATTGTTGAGCCAGTTCGCGAAGCGCAGACTGTCGTAGAACGACACAGAGATCACCGGTTTGTTCTCGTGGCCTGGGATTGCGTTGTAGGTGTAACTCCCCGGGCTGCCGCTGCGCGCAATACCGCCATGACCCGAAGGCCAGGCCTTACCCATATTGGTGTTGAAGAGCCCATTGGAATCGGTGCGTGCAACCGCGTTCAGGAACTCTGTGTACTGGGCGTTGGTCGTCTCGTACTTGCTGATCCGGTACTCGTACCCGACTGCGCCAAAACAGCCCTGCGGCTGAAGGTCACAGTAGTTGAATGCACCGCCCACGGTTACCCAATCCACAGTCAGCGCATGGGCCGCCGGAGAAAGCAGTAGGAAGGCCGCCACCAACAACAGCAGCCGAAATGGGCGCGTAGTCGTCATTCGTCCGCCTACTATCTAGGAGTCCGGGACCACCCACAGAACATCTTGTGGATTCTACTTGAGGTTCCGGGTACCTCCAAGAAGAATTGGCGTGCGTGCCAGGCGGGTGGAAAAGTCCGCCACTCACATTCTGCTGGTGTTACTCTTCAAGTGAGGAGGGAAATCGATGCAGGCTGTGAAGAGATCGTTCTCGATCGCATTCGCCGCGAGCCTCGCGATCGCCGCGTTCTCGAGTCAGGATGCTGCCGCCACATCCCTGTTCCAGCCTACTTTCGAGATTTCATTCTCGAATTTTGGTGACATCTCCGGGCCGATCGAGCTTCCGTTCGACGGGGAGTCTCACGATGTACCCGGAACCAGCCTTCGGGCCGGGATGAGTGCACTGTCGAATGAAGTCTATGACCCTACGGACCCAGGCTTCGTTTTCGGCGGCGCAAACGGCTGGATCGAGTCCTGGGTCGAAACCGATGGAACGATCGAATCCGAGATCATGGATACCGACGAGTTCTTTTCGATTACCGCCGAGGTGCAGGATTTCTATTTTGTAGCCAGAACATGGGGAGGCGGCGAGTCATACCTTTACTTCACACTAGATGGAGAAGTCGTAGACCTCTCCTACGCACTGAGCATGTCGCTTTTTTCGATAGGACCCCATCCGTTCGATTCGAGCATCACCTACTCGGTGTTGCATCTACCGGACGCCGGGTGGTCCCCTCCGTGGGCGCCTCCTCCCAACACCATCGACACCGCGGTGTTCAACATGCCGTGGTCTGTCCTGATGTTCGGCCTTCAAATTCACGATATTGAGTTCAACGGAATCCACTTCGGGTTGTCCGCCGGTCACTATTGCGACGGACCAGAGTCCGAGGATCCACCCTGCTTTCTTCCAATCGAAACTCCACTGGTGCCCGAACCCGGCAACGGCGTCCTGGTCGGCATTTCCCTCGCAGTGCTAGGTCTCGCAGGTCGGTGGACGCGTGACCGAAAAGGCCACGCTTGACTCAATAGTTTAGTGACTATACTATCGTGCCATGGCCGGCCGAAAGGAAGCGAGAGCGCGCCAGTGCATGCACGAACTGACGCGCATCGCCAACAAGCTGCGGATCCTCGACAAGCGCACCACGGATTTCGGAACCGGGGAGCCGCTGCACGCGTTCGAGATCCATACGATCGAGGCGATCGGGGCCGGTTCGGGACGCACGGTGACCGAACTCGCCGAGTGGTTCTCGACGACAAAGGGCGCGGTCTCGCAGGTCGTCGGCCGGCTGGAAGCCAGAGGGTACATCGCCAAGGAACGTGACCGCGATAACCGCAAGATCGTCCTGCTGAGCCTGACGCGCAGAGGCGAGACGGCCCGCGCGGGCCACGGACGCTTCCACCAGAAGATGGATGCGGCCTTTTTCGCAGAACTCGAGGACGTGCCCATGGAAACGCTGCGACGCACGTTCGAGTTCCTGTCCCGAGCGAGTCACTACCTCGACGCGTACGTCGAGCGCGAGTCCTGAATCATCCAGAAACGAGGGCAGAAGACATGAAGACGGAAAGTGAGCCCCTGGCGTGGCTACGGGCATTCGGCTTCGAGGACCAGAGCTTCGCGGGTCAGGCGCTTCGCGCGCTGGGGCAGACATACGAGAATCGAGCCGACATCGGTGAAGTCCTCTCGACGGTCCATCGTATCGCCGATGGAGACATCGAGAGCTGGTACGCCATGTGGCACCTCACCGCCGAACGCGTATACGGGGCCGGGGCGGAGAGCGAACGAAGAGGGCACGCGATCAGCGCCGGGCAGGCGTTTCTGCGCGCGTCCAACTACTACCGGGCCGCCGAGTTCTACATGCACGCGGTGCCCGACGATCCCCGCGCCCTGCGCTCGGCGCAGGCGGGGGCCGATGCGTTCAAGAAGGCGATCGACCTGCTCTCCATCCCGGCCGAGGTCGCCCGGGTCCCGTACGAGCAGACCCACCTTCCGGGCTACTTCTACCGATCTCCGCTCGCGACCGGAAACGCGCCCCTACTCGTGGTGCAGACGGGCTTCGACGGGACGGCGGAGGAACTCCACGGGATCGCGATGGCCGCGATCCGTCGCGGCTACCACTGCCTCACCGTCGAGGGTCCCGGCCAGGGCCAGGTGCTCCGTGCACAGGGGCTTCGCTTCCGTCCGGATTGGGAGAATGTCCTGACGCCAATCATCGACCATGCCGTCTCCACGGCAGAGGTCGACGCCGATCGCATCGCCGTCCTGGGAATGAGCTTCGGAGGCCATCTGATTCCCCGCGCCGCGGCTTTCGAGCATCGGCCCAAGCTCTACATCGCGAACAGCGGCATGTGGAGCTTCTACGAGGTGGTCACCAGCCGCCTGCCCCCCGACCTCATGCGGCTTCTGGACACGGATCCCGAAGCTTTCGACACTGCGCTCCGAGGCATCGCGAACAGCGTCACTGCGTTGAATTGGCTCCTGAACGACGGGAAGTGGAAGTTCGGCGGCGAAACCCCGTCCGAGCTGATGCTGAAGATGCGCGCCTATTCTCTCGACGAGAGCAACGTCGCCAAGATCGAAAGCCACCTGCTAGTCGTCGACGCAGAGGCGGACGCACTGGTGCCTCTGGGTCAGGCAAAAAGGCTTTACGACGCCGCATCCGGTCCGAAAGACTGGCTCTTCTTCACGGCCGACGAGTCCGCGGAGGCGCACTGCCAGGCAGGTGCACACGCGGTGCTGTCCGAGCGCATCTTCGACCGCATGGACGAGTTCTTCTCGGCTGCGAACGCGACACGACCCGCCGCGCCAGATTCCAAACCCGAGTGAGCCAGACGCGGCGAACCAAAAACTGACGTTTTCGACCTCACCCGACTAGTGATGGGCAGATGGCACACCTGGTGCACACCTCGGGGAGGCAACCTGACCTCCTGAGCCGAGGCCATATGGAATCATGGTGCTCGGCTCAGGGGGTCAGGTCACTTCGACCCGATCAACTCCCCTGTGCCGTGCACTTCGCCACTTCCTCGAGCATCACCTCGGTCGCGCCACCGCCATTCACTGTCGGCTCGCGCCGAGGTCGAAGAGCCGACCGCCGAATGCGGCGCGAGTGCTGGTGTACTCGACGGTCAGGTCGATCGCCTTCTGGGCCGCCCCGATACCCATTCCCACCAGCACCATGCGCTCGTTCTGGAAGTTCTTCATCGTCTCGTAGAAGCCACGATGAGGTGTCCCATGCAGCTGCGCGCGCCCAGCAGAGCCCCGATCCCGCTGTGCTTGTCCGCGAGCGCTGCGTTGGCGTTCTCTTCTACGTCAGTGTCGTTGGATCCCATGTGTCGCTCCTCTCTTCTCACCAGCAATGGACCCTCTTGATCCGACCGATCCGACGTCTGCAGCTCAGGCTCGCCAGAAGCCCTTCGACCGAGAGCGGATGTCATTCCAGTCCTGCGTCTTGTTCGCGAAGTTCTGGACGCCTTCCAGATCATCTCCCAGGCCTGCACCAGG
>JAAELY010000339.1 GCA_024226335.1 bacterium | reverse complement strand
GGTACTCCGACGGTGGGCGCGATGTAGGCGGTCCGACTCAGGGAACGATGAACATCGATCCGTTGTTCGGCTACGACATCCTGGCGATGATCGACCCGAACGATATTCCTCCCGGCGATCCCAACCTGCCGCCGCTCGCTCCGCTTTCCTCCGGCTCCGGGGGAAACTTCGCCGCCGGAAAGCCGAGCATCGCCGATTTGAAGTCTGCGCTGGAGCGGCTTGCAAAGGACGCCAATAACAACAATATCCCGGACTGTTTCGAGGGTTTTCCTGCCGAGCTTCGCTACGACGGTTTCAAAGACTGGGCGAACGAACCGAACTTTCCGACCTACACAGCTGAATCGGCTACTGAACTGCGCTTCGACAACCTGCGCTTCGTACTCAAAGACGAGACTTCGCGCGATGGCGCCGGTGGTTTGACGCACGCCCCCAAAGGCGATGCCAGCAATCCCGTGACGATCGAGCTCAAGGCGGGCGCGGTCGCTGCGGAGTGGAAACTGATCGAAGTGGTCTTTCACGAACTCTTCCACGCGGCCACTTTCAGCGATCCGAACGCGGGTTACTGGGAAACGCCGACGAGCCAGCATCAGGATCGCCGGCTCGTCGAAATTCGTCCCTGCCATGAGGTCTTCGGCTATCTGGCCGATATCCAGATGCTGCGCAAGATGCTCGAGGGAGCCAAGGGAGACCTGCGCAAGGAGATCAAGAAGCGTCTGCGTGTGAAGGTGGCGAAGCTCGACTACTACCTGGGGAAACAGCAACCCCAGCGGGACAGAAAGATCAAAGACGGTGGGCAGTGGTCCGACACGTGCCTGACGGAACTCGAGCGCCGGCTCGGAACCAATGCCAAGAAGACCCCGAAGTACAAAGAGGCCAAGCACCTCGCATCGATTCTGAAGAAGCTCCGCAACCAGATCATCGAGGTGAAGCTCGACGCGGATAAGAGGTTCAAGAGGAACGGCATCACCGAGCGCGCCCGCGACTACCTTTCAGACCTGTGTGCGCGAATTCAGCAGGTCGACTACCAGTACTCGAGCAAGGGCAAGCGGGAGAAGGATCGAGAGAGGCTCAAGAAGAACTGCCGCCGGGCTGTGGACTGGAAGGCGGATCGCACCCTGCCTCCGCTCTGCGATGATCCGGACGGCGATGGTCTCTCGGACAAGCGCGAGAAGGAGTTGGGTACGAATCGGAACGTCGCCGACAGCGATGGCGATGGCAAGACCGACGGCGAAGAGGCGGGCTTTTTCGGAACGGGTACGGATCCCACCAAGGCCGACACGGACAATGATGACGTCAACGATGGCGAGGAGATCGATCGCGGCTCCGATCCGCTCGACCCGTCCAGCAAGCCCGAAAGCCTGCGCCACGACGCGGGCGGATGCAGCGATTCCCAGGACAACGATGGAGACGGGGATACGGATGCCAGCGACCTGGGCTGCCAGCAGCCCAATGACGATGACGAGGATGGCGTCGATGATGCTGGCGACAACTGCCCCGGTTACTTCAACCCCGATCAGTTCGACAACGACTTTGATACGCAGGGCGATGCCTGCGATTCGGACGACGACAACGACGGCACGCCCGACGACTACGAGGTGATGCTGGGCTCCGACGCGTTCAATCCGGCCAGCCAGCCCGAAGCGCATAGTGCGGCCAACGACTACCCCAATGCCGCACAGGTCGCGATCAGCTGCACCGACGGCCAGGACAATGACCAGGACGGTTTGATCGACAACCAGGAGCGCTCCTGCGAGCTGCTCCAGGATTCAGACGGCGACCAGATTCCCGACCGCGTCGACGTGTGCCCGGACGTCTACGATCCGGGGCAGGCGAACGAACTCTACGACGAAGTGGGCGATGCCTGCGATCCAGACCTCGACGGAGACGGGATTGAATACGGCAGCGATAGCTGTCCCCTGGAACGCGAAGACTTCGATGATGTGAACGATACCGACGGCTGCGCGGACAATGACGACGATGCCGACGGTACCGATGACTACGACGACAATTGTGATGGCACGAGCAACCCGAGCCAGGCCGATACCGACCTGGACGGCGTGGGTGATGCCTGCGACACCTGTCCCAATGATCCCGGTCCTCTGTCCCAGGACGGTTGCGCGACGTTCGGTCTGACCCTGACCAGCCCTGTGGTCGACAGTGTGCTCGCACTGACCGTCAACGGACCTACGGAGACCTGTGTGGTGGAGATGTTCGTCCTGTCTGACGACACCGGAATTGAGCTGGCCGAGGCGCTCGGAGCCGAGGTGCGTACGAGTTCCTGTCTGCAAGACCAGGATATCGACGCCGGAGAACTCGGAGACCAGGTTCTGATGGGCGGCGGCGGGATCGGTTCCGGCGACGTCTCGGTCTCGCTGACACCGGCCACTGCGGGCATCCCTTTGCCGGTATTCTGGATCCTGGTTTCGAGTGCTCTGCTGGGCGGGGCGATCATCGTTATGCGGCGGTCGCGGCTCCGGCCGCCTCCGGATCTTCCCGAAAGGCCCTGAAGCGATACTCGTCGGGCACATCGCGCAGTCTGCGGTTTTTCCGGCTGGGGGTCGGGATTGCGAGCTCGACAACTCGATGCCTCCACACATCGTAGAATCGACGCATGGACAAACTCGAACTGCGCATCCAGCCCAGGGGAGTCGAAGCAAACGACTCCCCGGTTCCCACGGGTTTCGTACACATCGAGCGGGGTGAACAACAGGCCTTTCTGCTGACCCCCGAAGAGATCGACGCAGACAAGACCTATCCGCTGATCACCGTGCTCCACGGGGCGGGACGGCAGGACGAGATGCTCGCCAAGGCGTACCGCGAAGAGCCGGAAGCCCGCCAGGCGCTCTTTCTGATCGGCCGAAGCCACGGACAAACCTGGGACCTGATCAGCGGCGGAGGTCGCCCCGACGTCGACTTCCTGGAGTACGCCTACGACCTGATCTACCGGCGCTACCCCGTCGATTTCTTCCGCCAGGCCTTGATCGGCTACTCCGATGGCGCGAGCTACGGCCTGTCGCTCGGTCTGGCGAACCCGCGCATCTTTCGTGCGATCATGGCCTGGGCGGCGGGCTTCATCGCGGTGGATCCCGCCACACTGGATGCAGACGATCCGAAACCCGACATCCTCCTGGAGTACGGCACACACGACGAGTTGTTTCCGTTCCAACAGGTCGCGCTCCCGAACCGCGATGCGCTGCGAAGTGCGGGCTATGACGTGACGTTTCGCGTGGATGAAGGCGGACGCCATTGGCCGTCCGGGGACTTCCAGCCCGAGGCACTGGATTGGTTCTTCGAGCGGACCGGCGGTGGGAAGTAATCGTGGCGGGTAGGTTCAGCGCTGATCTCAGGTGTTCGCAACTACCGCCCCATGGGTTTCCTTGTCCATACACTCGACGGGCTTGAAGGAAGAACGAAGACGTGACGATCGCTCAGTCGATGTTGTAGAATCGATCTCACACGAGTCGCCGCTCAAAGAGGTTCGATACTGAGTGGGACATCGCCCGTTGGGCATCAGTGACATGGATTGGAGACTCTCGATGAGCCCCGCGAATTTGGCGACACCGACCGGTGACGGGACAGTTGACCTTTGACTATCATCGCCGCTGCGAGTCTGTTCGTTCTTTCCGGCGCTCTGGGGCTGGGTTACCAGCTCATCTGGATTCAGAAAGCGGCGTTGTTGGTGGGGTCCAGCCAGATCGCGCTGTCCACCGTGGTGACGAGCTTCTTCCTGGGTCTAGCGCTCGGTAGTATCTTTGCGGGTCGCTACCTGCGCACCCGACGTCTTTCCCCGCTGTTCGTCTACGGTCTGTTCGAAGCCGCCATCGGGATCTTCGCATTGGCTTTCCCGTTTTTTTTCGGGCTGGTCGAAGACGTCTACGGACTGGCGTATCCACTGATCCAGGCATCGCCTAGCGCACTCTTCGCGCTGCGCTTCGCACTGCTTTTTGTGCTCTTTCTGATTCCGACGTTCTTCATGGGAGGAACGCTGCCGCTCCTGCTCGATGGCCTGGTTGAACGCGACCAGGCGGTCGGTTCGCTCACGAGTCTTCTCTACGGATTGAACATCGTGGGTGCAGTGGTAGGCGTACTCGCCACCGCGTATATCTGCATTCCCGTGCTCGGGCAGAACGGCACGACGTTTTACGCGGGGCTCGGCAACCTGGCAATCGCGGCGGTAGCGCTGACGGCGTTCGCCAAGAAACGTCCTGTCCACGAGTATTCGTCGGAGCCCGTTCAGGGATCTGCGCTTGGATTCATCGTCCTCGCGTTCGCGTCGGGTTTCGCTTCGCTGGGATACCAGATGAGCTGGGCGCGCTACCTCGGACTGCTTACGAACGCCTGGGTGTATCAGACCGCCGTACTGCTGGCGGTTTTTCTCTCAGCCCTCGCCGTCGGTAGCTTGATTCTTTCCTTGTTGTTGCGGGCGGGTCTGAAGCCCCTCCGCCTCCTGGCGTTCATACAGCCGATCGTTCCGCTGCTCGTATTCGGGTCGCTCGGTTTGTACACGGCGATCCCCTACGGCTACCAGGCGCCTGCGGAGCTGAGTTCCCTGGAAGTCGATGCCTTCTGGGCGATCCTATCCGAAGAGATCGACGCGACCCTGCTCGTGCCCGCGTTTCGAACCGCGATGGTGCTGTTCTTGCCCGTCTGTTTGATCGGCATGGGCCTGCCCGCGCTGATTGCCGGGGCCACTGCGCGTAGTGAATCGCTGCGAGCAACAGCGGGAGATCTGGTCTTCTGGAATACACTCGGCTCCAGCGCAGGCGGCTTCGTCATGGCCTACGCGGTGATTCCCGCCGTGGGGCTGTCCGGGTCGTTTCTGGGCCTGGCGGTACTTTCCATCGCGATCGGGTTGGGGGCGACGTATCTCACTCAATCCGACGGACGCAGCCGGATGGCGGTCGTACTGGGAGTCGCCGCCCTGGTCGTGAGTCTGTACTCGATGCGCACCGATATCACCCGGGACGCGATCGTCGATCTCGTTCCACGCTTTGGACCCTCCCAAGGGGGCAAGATCGTCGAGATTGTCGAAGGGCCGCTAACGACCGGCTGGGCCACACGCAGTTCCGAGGGCATGGTGATCGGGGCTCGGTCTGTTGACCTTGCAAAGGTGAGATTCGACAGAGCCACTGGGCAAGCGATTCAGGCTCATTTTCCGTTTCTGTTCTATCCCGGGAAGGGTATACCCAAGCGCGCGCTTGGCATCGCGTTGGGATCCGGGCAGAGCTTTGGTGGCGCGCTCATGTACCCGATCGAGCAGTTCGATGTGGTCGATATTTCGACTGAGATCGTAGCGCTCTCGCTCAAACACTTTGCTCAATTCAATCACGGTCTCGCCGACGACCCCCGCGTGAAGTTTCACTTCGACGATGGGCGCCATTTTGTGTCCCGGGCGCCGAGCGACTACTACGACATCGTGGAGACGGAACCACCACCACCGGCGGACGAGGGTGTGTACACCCTGTACTCCTATGAGTTCTACCAGGATGCCCGACGTGTAATGCGAGAGAACGGCGTATTCATGCAGTGGATTCCTCTGTATCTCATGACGGGAGATGATTTCAAGAGTCTGATGGCAACACAGACTGCGGTGTTTCCACAGACGTTTCTCATCCGCGACAACCCCGATGATCTGATGGCGGTCAGCTTCAAGCGCGATAGCCCGCCACTGTTCGATCTGGATCAGATCCGAGATCGCATCCAGGTCTTTTCCAAGGAGCGCAAAGTGGCCGGGCATCGCTGGACGAGCCGTAGTCAGCACGATCTGGCCACCATCGAAGGCGTGCTCTCACTCATCATATTCGGTCCCGAGGAAGCAGCGGAGATCCGGGCCCCGTTGCTGCACGAGGACGATCAACTCCTCAGCTACGGTTTTGAGGACAGGCATCTGATGCGAAAGTTCCTCGCCGAGCCGGGCAAGATGTCGAGCTTCAGTTTCGCGGAGATGCCCATGACGCCGTTCAGCTCTCTTGCTCGCTACTTCGCTCAGGAGATTCCGGTCGACGAACTGGACGATGAGCGAGTGCGGGGTTTGCCTGAGCACTACGGAGTTACAGTCCCCAGTGAGATCCGCCGTCTCGAGGCGCGTTTTGCCCAGGAATCAGAGTCGAAAGCCCGAGCACGGGTCGCCCTGGAACTTGCGAAGCGCTTCGATGCTCAGCTGGACAAAACGAGAGCGCTCGAGTGGGTTCGCAATTCGATGGAGGCCAGCTGGACCCTCAGCGATCCGGCTTCCATCGGTATCGTCCGCGAAATCGCGACCCACGGGCTTTCATTCCAGGCGGATCTAGTGGCGGAGTGGTTGGGCGGCCTGCCTGAAAGCTTGCGCCACACTTCCATCGCAGGTGCCATGGAAAAAGTCCTGGAAGACTACGTCGAGCGCGAAGATCGTCGTGCGTCGCGCTACCTGCTCCGTTCTCGAGCGAGCCGTAATAGCAAGCGAATCAAGCGACTGCTGGAAGGCTCATCTCCGGAGGCCGGGGAGTAGGCGCGTTTTCGGCACCAGCCGGACAGCGCCGCCGCGCGCGTTCGTATTCCTGGGTCTGGACCTGGGGCAGTGAGTCCTAGAAGACTGGTGGTCCCAACGGGAATCGAACCCG
>JAAELY010000338.1 GCA_024226335.1 bacterium | reverse complement strand
GATCCTGAGCAATGCGCCTACCGCGTGTTCGATCTCCGTTGGCATGGGTATCGTTCGGAACGCGCGTTTGGGTTCTGGCGGGGTTCGAAGTCAGGTCATTGAAAAAGCTTAAGAAAAAAGGGCCGAACCGCAAAGGGCGAGGTTCGCCCAAACTGAGACTAAGGACCATTCTGAGCCCAGCATTGGCCATGCCGCTCGTCTATGAGGTTCGGTCTGTTCACGCAAACCCCTTTGATAACACGGAAAAATCCGTGCCTGTCAGGGCGGTGTCACTGGTTCGCAATGGGGATAATGGCGGAGCGAATGAGTCACGCGCCCAACTCTCTCCCGTGCAGGTTTCCACCGCACGGGATCGCTTCGAAATCCTGCGCGCCATTGAGGGACAGTAGCTTTCAGTTCGCTCGGCTGATCAGCTGATCTTGCCGTTCGGGTCGTCACCACCAAGCTGACGCACGGCATCAAGCAGATCCGAAATCGCGTCTTCGGCAGCCGCGAGCTTGATGGCCACCATCAGATCCTCGCGCCCAGCCATCGCGAGGAAGGTACCGAGCACCTCGTCAGAGTACCGCGACAGCGCAATCAGGTGCGCCCCGCTCGGACCGTAGGTGCCCGAGAACCAGTTCTTAACCGTCTTCTCGTTGGCACCCGTCCAGGCCGCCACGGTTTTGACACCCGCCCGACTGTCGCCGAGCGACCGTTTTAACGCCGATGCGATTTCTTCGACAAAGCATCCATTCGTCTGATGACCGCCTTTGCCATTATATCCGTTTTCTTTTGGAAAGAACTTGCCCTTTTTCGGAAACGACATTCCACACTCCTTCGCTTTACATGGATGCGAAGAATTCAACCGTTGATTCCGACGGGAGCGATGGATTTGCCTGGAATTATGAGGAGATACGCATGTGACTGGTCGATGGGTGACCCATTCCGACAAGAGCGACGAGCCGCCTGAAACGGATGTGCCTGCCGTCGCCTATGTGCGGATGTCGACCGATCACCAGAAGTACTCGACCGAGAATCAGCTCGACATCATTCGTAATTACGCCAACGCCCGGGGCCTGCAGATCCTGCGCGTCTTTGAGGACTCCGGTCGGTCCGGGTTGCGGTTGGACGGCCGCGAGGCGCTGCAGAACCTGATGGCCGAGGTCAGAACCGGCCAAGCAGATTTCAAGGCCATTCTGGTCTATGACGTCAGCCGCTGGGGCCGGTTTCAGGACGCGGATGAAGGAGCGTATCACGAGCATGTCTGCTCCCGCGCCGGGATCCGCGTTCACTACTGCGGCGAGCAGTTCGAAAACGACGGCAGCATCGGCTCCAACCTGCTGAAGACCGTCAAGCGGGTGATGGCTGGCGAATACAGCCGCGAGCTTTCCGTGAAAGTCTTTGCCGGGCAATGCCGCCTGGTGGAGCTGGGCTACCGCCAAGGCGGTGCAGCTGGATATGGCCTGCGCCGTGTGCTAATCGACGAACACGGCAACCCGAAGGGTGCCTTGTCCCGCGGCGAGCAGAAGAGCCTTCAGACCGACCGCGTCGTTCTCGTTCCGGGCCCAGAGCAGGAACAGGACGTCGTGCGTCGAATGTACCGGATGTTCGTTGAGGATGGCCGCTCGGAACGCGAGATTGCGGAAACCCTGAATGCCGAGGGGCATCTTACGGATCTGGAGCGGCCATGGTCCCGAGCATCGGTGCACCAGGTCCTGACCAACGAAAAATACATCGGCAACAACGTCTACAACAAGGTGTCCTTCAAGCTGAAGCAGCGCCGGGTGGTGAACCCGCGCGAGATGTGGATCCGGGCTGAGGGGGCCTACCCCGCCATTGTGGACGAGGCGTTGTTTCTGCGCGCACGCGAAATCGTAGACGCCCGCAGCCAGCATTTCACGGACGCCGAACTGCTCGAAGCCCTGCGCGCCGTGCTGAAACAGAAAGGCGTGCTGTCCGGACTGATCATCGATGAACAGGACAACCTGCCGTCGTCCAGCGCCTTTCGGAGCCGCTTCGGCAGCCTGCTGCGCGCTTACCAGATGATCGGTTACGAGCCGGAGCGCGACTATCGTTACGTCGAGATCAACCGGGCCTTGCGGCAGGCTCATCCCGGCATTGTGGCCCAGATCCTCGACGGTGTCGCGGAACGTGGAGGACAGGCCGTGCAGGATCCGGACACCGACCTGATCCGCATCAATGACGAGTTCACCGCGTCGGTGGTGCTGGCCCGGTGTTTCGAGACGCAGGGCGGTTCCCTGCGATGGCGCATCCGTCTCGATACCGGCCTGGTGCCCGATATCACGATTGCCGTGCGGATGGACGAATTGAACGAAGCGCCATGCGATTATTACCTGCTGCCGAGCATCGACATGACCATGGGTAAGCTGAGGCTGGCCGAGCAGAACGGGCTGTCGCTGGATGCCTATCGCTTCGACACGCTCGAATGTTTTTATGCGCTCGCTGGCCGGGCTCGGATCACAGAGGCCGCCTGATGCCCGACGACGCCCAAGACATCACCCAGAAACAGGTCACTCTGATCCCCACCGATCGAATTCGCATCCTCAATCCCCGCGTGCGCAACCGGCGAACTTTTGAGGAAATGGTCGAGAACATCGCAAAGATCGGTCTGAAGCGACCAATCACCGTGGCGCAGCGCGCCGGAACCGACCCTGTTGGATATGACCTCGTTTGTGGCCAAGGGCGGCTCGAAGCGTTCATGGAGCTTCAGCAGGATGCCATACCGGCCATCATCATCGACGCCGACGAAAGCGACTGCCTGGTCATGAGCCTCGTGGAGAACTGCGCGCGCCGCCAGCACAACCCGATCGACCTCATGCGTGAAATCGGCAATCTGCGCAAACGCGGCTACAATGATCGCCAGATAGCAAACAAGATCGGGGTCACGCCAAACTATGTTGGCATGATCGCGGGGCTTCTGGAACGCGGGGAAGAACGGCTGGTCTCGGCCGTGGAAACCGGCCTTCTGCCGCTGAACCTCGCCATCGACATTTCAAAGACAGATGCCGAGGGCGGACAGCGCGCTCTGATGGACGCCTACACCCAGAAAAAACTGCGCGGCAAGAAGCTGGCCGCCGTGCGTCGGCTCATCCAGCAGCGCGACGCACAGGGTCCACACCTTCATCGAAACCGATACGGCAGAAGCGATGGCGCCAAGCGGCCCCTGACCAGCGACGCGCTTGTGCATGCCTATCAACAGGAAGCGGAGCGACAGAAGGTGCTGATCAAGAAGGCCGAGCTGACGCAGGGCCGCCTGATGTTTGTCGTGGAGGCGTTTCGCTCGCTGCGCGATGATGACCACTTCCTGACGCTCTTGCGCGCGGAGGGGCTGGACACCCTGCCGACATATCTCGGGCAATCGCTGGATGCGGGAGCGGCCGAATGAGCCGGGGCAAGCGCAAAACCCCGGACGCGGTTGCGCTCGGTTTTGAGAGCGATTGCGTCACTGTGGTAGTAGAGTCCATCCTGCCCGTGCGCGCCCTCAGCGCATCGGTCAAATCCAGCCGCAAGTACCGCCAGATCACCGCGTCGATCAAAGAGGTTGGCCTGGTCGAGCCGCCGGTGGTCACGAGATCCACAGGTGAGGAAGACACCTATATGCTGCTGGATGGGCATATCCGGATCGAGGTGCTGAAGGATCTCGGCATCGAACGGGTCGAATGTCTGATCTCAACTGACGACGAGGCCTTCACCTACAACAAGCGGATCAGTCGTCTTGCGCCCATCCAGGAGCACAAGATGATCCGCAAGGCCATCGCGCGCGGTGTGTCCGAGGAAAAGATCGCTCTGGCTCTCGACCTCAATCCGCGCAGCATTGTGCGTAAGGCCAAGCTCCTCGACGGGATCTGCGAAGAGGCCGGCGGCATCCTGAAGGACAAACACTGCGCGACCGCCATGTTCGAAATCCTGCGCAAGATGAAAGCCATGCGCCAGATCGAGGCGGCCGAGCTGATGATGAACGCGAACAATTACTCTCCGGCGTACATTTCAGCGATCCTTGCAGGAACGCCACAGGCACAGCTGGTGGACACCAAGAAACCCAAGAAGATGAGGGGTATCACCCCGGAGGCCATGGCCCGAATGGAGCGCGAGCTGGCCCGGCTACAGGAAGGCATCACATCGATCCAAGACTCCTACGGCCAGGACCACCTGCAGCTGACCGTCATCAAGGGGTATCTGGCAAAGCTTCTTGGGAACGCCCGGATCGTCCGGTACCTGATGCAACATCGGCCAGAATTTTTTTCGGAGTTTCAAGCGATCACCGAGATGGCGTCCACCCCGCCAACCGAGGCGGACTAGCCAAAGCGGCCAGAACTGATGGGGACCCGGACCCGAGAAGCGCGGGGACCGCAGGAGACGCCGCACTGTGGGGCGGATCGAACGCGGCGG
>JAAELY010000337.1 GCA_024226335.1 bacterium | reverse complement strand
TGCTGGTCCGACGCGCTGCGATACGTGACGTTAACTCTCTGGCCTCCCCAGAACGTCCGTTCGAGCTCGCGGAAGCGGCGTCGGTTCAGGATGGGCGTGTCGTTGATTCGCAGGAGCCGGTCGCCCGGCTCCAATCCGGCACCTTTCAGGCAGGAATCGCTCTGCAATTGCTTGATCGTCAGACCGTCGAGGCGAGTCTGGTCGAGACTGCGTTCGATTTCGACGCCGAAATCGGCGGCCTCTTGTGGAACGCAGATCAGCCGCAACGTTTGCGGCCTTCCATCTCGCTCGATTCCTACCTCGACTTCCTGCCCCGAGAAAAACGAAAGATTGGTGAATTCGTCGAGCGTCGCGATTTCCGTTTGGTCCACCTTCACGATGCGATCGCCGACGTTGATCGGCGCCCGATCGGGATTGCTCAGGGGATCGAACGCCGCGACCGTGACGCCGCCGTCGCCATCCTGTTCGCATGCAAAGCCCAGCGTGCCCGGGAACCGGTGCGGCAGGTGCATCATCAGCGTTTTGGTTTCGCCGCCGCGTGATACGCCGATTTCGATCGAGTCGCCTCCGAGCCAAAACATCCGGTTCATGTAGTAGCCGAGGACGGTGTCGATCGGCTCCCCACTGGCCGTCAACAGAAAATCGCCCTCTTGTATGCCCGCCTTGTGAGCAGGGGAATCGGTCGGGCACTCCGCGACCACGGCCCGTCCCGTCTTGGCATCGTCCCGGACGACCATGCCGGGCGGCGACGGCATCTGCCAGCGGACGGCCTGTGACTTTTGTGCGGTGGTGCCTTGCTGCAAATTGCGAAGCTCGTCGACCAGCAACCCGCAAGCGTCTTCGACCAGGGCCTTGGTCCGCTGGTCTTCGACGTGCGGATATTCATGCACCAGGAATCGCAATGCGTAGGTGTGCCGCCAAGTCGAGTCCCAGACGTCGGTCCGCAGTTTGCCGGAGCGAACCATGTAGACCACGTAATCGAGCGTTTTGGAGAGCGCGGCCTCGATCGCCTCGGGATTGACTTCGACGTGCTCCCGCAGCGAATGTCCGCACAGCGACGCCTGCGTCACCAGGCCGACGGTTCCGCCGGCTTCGGTCTTGCGTCCGCCGAGAAACCGGAAGGAGCCGTCCTCGTTTTGCAGCTCCAGCAGGAGACTCACCTCATCGTCGATGAACTTCGCGACCGTTTCGGGGAAAGGTAGGGGACCATAGACGTCGATTTCGAAATCCGCCAACTTACGGCGTCCGTCTGCCGAGATCCCTTTCGCGCCCAGGATCTCGTACCGCGTTGCGCCGGTCGCCGGCTTGAGTGGACGCGTCGGGTTTTCCGGCGGCCGGACCCGTTTCGCCAGCGAGTCGGGCAACCTGACGCCCGCCTCCTCGATCCGCTTGGCGAACGCGAGGATCCGGGGTTCCCACGTGGAGACCGAACGCTTCACGATGGCGGGCAGTTCCGCCTTGTCGAGCTTCGCCTTGTTCTCGACCAGTTCCTCGAGGGCCGCGAGCGCCGGTTCGTACTCCTTGGCGGCCACGTGCTCTTCGATCCGATCCAGAGCGGCCAAAGCCCGGGTGTAGTTCTGCCGCATCTCCTGGTACTGCCGTCGGGCAACGTCGGGCGGTTGAGACCGGGCCAGATGCGTACTTGCCGTCGCCAGGACCGCGACGATGACAAACGCTGCACAGTGGTGTCGCTTCATTTGATATCCCTCGGTTGTTGTCGCCCATAGTCGTCTTTCGCTCTGCGAAAGAAACGCTACGATCTGCGCTACTTTCGCGGAGCGAAAGGCGACTATCCGCTTACCACCTCCGATGCGATACCTGACGTCGTTGAAGATAGTCTGCGAAGAGGTTGCCCATGTTCCGGCTCGTGTCGCAGAGGACTCGCTCGCACCGGTTGGCGTTGCAGATCTCTTCCAGCCTGGCATTGTGCTCGCCAAGTGCGTCCAGGTACGCGTCACGGATATCGTTGGGCCGTGCGAGGACTTGCTCGTCCATTTCAATGCCGAGGAATCGGATGGTGCCGGAAAAGTCGAAGGCGAGCTCATCGTGATGCATGACCTGCATTAGCACCACCTCGTGGCCGTCGTAGCGGAGCCTTTGCAGCCCCGCCACCAAGTCGTCTGGCTCGACCAGCAGATCGCTCAAGATGATGACGATGCCCCGGCGGCCGGCCCGCGCGGCCAGGTCCAACAGCGCCGGGCCCATCTGCGTTTTTCGAGTCGGTTCGATCTGGTCGACGGCCGTGGCCATTTGCAGGACCTGGGCCATGGTGTTCGACGGCTTCAATCGATCGCGAATCTCTTCGTCGAACAGCGCTAGGCTGACCTTGTCGGACTGCTCAACAATCAGATGCCCGAGCGTGATCGCCAGCCGGGCGGCGTAGAGCAGCTTCTGCGTGTCGGCTTGGCCGTAGCGCATCGATTCCGACACGTCGAGCATGAGATGGCAGACGAGGTTCGTCTCCATTTCGTATTGCTTGATGACGTGCCGGTCCTGGCGGAAGTAGACTCTCCAGTCGAGATGCTTCACGTCGTCGCCGGGCACGTACTGGCGGTGGCCGGCGAACTCGACGGCGAATCCGTGCATCGGCGACTTGTGGGCCCCCGTCAGC
>JAAELY010000336.1 GCA_024226335.1 bacterium | reverse complement strand
GTCCCGCTCCACGCCACTGTAGCTCAACTGGTAGAGCACCTGATTTGTAATCTGGAGGTTGGGGGTTCGAGTCCCCCCGGTGGCTTTGGCGGCGGTGGCCGCGAGAGGCGGGCGTCCTTGCCCCCCGTTCCCGCAAGTCTGTTGCCGCACCCCCAGAGCGTCGATACCATCCCTTCCTTCCCCCCGGGCGGATTCCTGAGTGGCCAAAGGGGACGGGCTGTAAACCCGTTGGCGTACGCCTTCGCAGGTTCGAATCCTGCTCCGCCCACTTCAGCCTCCGGCCTATCGGCCGGAGGCTTCGTTTCTGGTTTGAGCGCTCCGTACGGCCCTCCGGGCCGACACTCGTTCTGGCTCGGACCGCCGGACTTGATCCGGCGGTCCTCGGCGGGTGCCTTCGGGACGAACGCTCAACCGCTCGTGGGGCCCGGTGGGCCGCATCTCGCTTTGGGGTCCCCGCCGTTCGCTTTGACGGGTGGAGGGTGATACCCTTTGCCGCTTGCACTGACGGGGTGTAGCTCAGCTTGGTAGAGCGCTTCGTTCGGGACGAAGAGGTCGCAGGTTCAAATCCTGTCACCCCGACTTGCCCAGAAGGCCCGCCGAAAGGCGGGCCTTCGTCGTAGCTGAAACGGCCATGCGTCCTCGCGAGAACGTGCTGGTGCACCGCGCGGTGGCTGTCCTCGAAGAGCCCGCCAACGAGCCCGAGTTGTGCTCCTGCCGCGCGGCCGTCGGAACCCATGTGTGTGGGATCTACTTGACGAGCATGATGTCCTGCAACGGGTAGCTCTGATCAAAGTACGCTTCCGTCGGACCGTAGAAGCGCAGGTAGGCAAACCAGCCTTCGCCCGCGTTGGTTTGAATCCAGTTCCCCTTGGCGACGCCAGCCGGCAGCACGGGGCTGAAGTGCAGCGTGACGGATCCGTCCGCTCCGGCTTCGACACCGGTGCGCGAACTGGCCGCCGGCCTGCCCTCCTCATTGATGATCAGCGTGCGCGTGTTGACGTCGTACACGACGATCGACCAGAATGTCTTCGCGGGCGGATTGGGAGGCATGGTCAGGCTGTAGTGCTTGCTTCCGCTCAGGAAGTGCCCGTCGCTGTCCATGTACCCGGTGCGGTACTGCTGGCCGATGCCCGGCTTCTCGATGTAGTAGGCCTTGCCCCTGGTCACGGCTTCCCACGCGAACGCGGCGCGGCGATACAGCTGATCGTAGTGTTCGGCACGGTCGTCGTGGTTGACCACCATCAACTGGTCCCAATGGGTCCCCTCGTAGATGTTTGCGTTTTCGAATCGCTTGCCGAAGGTGTTCGCCTTCGCCATCGCCTCGCCGACGATCGCCGCCTCCTTCAGGATCCGTCGCTGGCGTGCGTCGGGCTGGAACGGGACCCCCTTCCGGATGCCCAGGGAATCCAACATGGCCAACATGAACCGGTCGCGCTCATCGAAGACCTCCCGATCGATGATGACCTTCAGGCTCTCCCAGTAGGCCATGCCGTGGGGCTGCCACTGACCCCAAGCGACGTCGTCGCCGATCACCATCATCTCGGCGCTCCGCGGGTTCGAGCGGTCGGCATAGGGGTACGTCGCAAACTCGTGCAGCATCGTGTCCGCCTCGACGGGGTCGGGCTGCAGGGCACGGATCCCGAAGAAGACCACGTTCGTGGGGTTCCGCACGACGACGAACTCTTCTTCGTCCAGGCCTGCCGGCTCGTCCATCCCGGGCGCCAAGATCAGAATCCTGGCCCCCTTGCCCGCGTCGGGGCCCGAGACGCCGAAGTCCCAGATGGCCCGCTGCCACATGTCGTTGATGATCCCCGCCGAAGGCCCGGCCGGAACATCGAAGATGAGCGGCCCGGTTCGGGTCAGGTCCGCGAAGCCGACCACGTAGGGAGTCGTGGAATTGGCCGTGAGGATGCCCCGCTTCGCCAAGGGCGTCTTCTGCTGGACGAGTTGACCATCGCTCGCCTTGAAGACCTGTTCGTGCGCTCGCAGCCACTCGGCGTAGCTCACGAGCGGTACTGCCCAGAGATAGGCCTGCGTCGCCCGCTGGAAGTCCATCTCATCGTAGAGTTTCTCCACGGTATCGAGCGTGGGGTAGCCGCCCGCGAATCCACCCTCGGTGAACTCGAGTTCCCCGATCCGAGTATGCACACGGAGCGGTGATGACTGGCCGTAGCGACGGAACTCTTCTACGGAAAGGCCATCCTCTATCTCAGCAACCGGCACTGCGTCAGTAGACCGAATCTGGTCCTGGCTGCTGCAACCGCCCAAGTACATGGCTGTTGCGAGAAGACCGATCGCGGCCCGGATGGCTCTGGTGGAAGTCGTTGTCACAGTGTGTTCCCTAACTCCTGGAGGTCGGTCAACTCGACCAGTTCTTGCGCGCGGTTCGACGAACTCCCCGGAAGGGATGCTCAGGGCTGACCTGATCAGTCGACCAACTCGGGATCGCCCGGTCGCCAGGACTGATCGAAGAAGGGCTCGAGCGGGCCATAGAGTCGAAGAATAGTGTTCCAACCCTTGCCCGCCACGGTCTGAATCCAATTGGCCTCCCTGCCCGCGGGTGCCGTGGGGCCGAAGTAGATGTCGTATGAACCGTCGGCGTTCTGCTGCAGCCCTTCCGCGTTGTTGTCGAGACCGGGAAACTGCTGATCGGTCTGCAGCATCCCTCGTGTCTGGTTGTCGTAGAGCGTGAAGGACCAGAAGTCCTTGGCCGGTACGTTGGGCGGCAGATGAACCACGTAGGTCTCGCTTCCGCGCAGAGGGTTGCCGTCCTTGTCCAGGTACGCGATGGCGTACTGCGACCCCTTGCCCACGTTCTTGATCGCCATCGCGGGAGTAATCCCCGTCGCGTAGAAGTGCATGTAGGTGCGGGAGTCGAGCATGCGCGCCCCGTCCTCCAGGAAGTCGTAGTGCCCTTCGATGAATGGATTCGTCCATACGCCCTCGCCGGGATACCGGTAGTGCCGCTGATCACGCGGGCGTGCGGTCAGGGCGCGGGCCGTCACGGCCGCAACGTCGGCCGCGTCTGTGAGGATCTTCTTCATGCGGGCATCGGGCTTGAACGGCTGCCCCTTCTTGATACCGATCGAGGCCAGCAGGCCGAGCGTCTCCGCGTCCAATCCGTCGCTCGGTTCCGCCTGGACCACGGCGTTGATCTCATTCCAGAAGCCGAAATCCATGCGGTGAATGGTGTTGTGGAACTTGCCGGAGATATTCGTGAATGTCATCTCCAGCGGATTGTCCTTCTTCGACAACGGGTAGACGCGGAAGGTCTCCTTTGTCGTGTCGATTGCGGGGCCAGTGTCGCCGTCAACCTGGAATCCCCGCCACACGACCCAGTTGCCGTAGGTGTTCGAACGTGCCACGTGATATCCGTCAGGGACATCGCCCTCGTATCCGGGCGGAAGGATCAGGAACTTGCCGCCCTTGCCCCGATCCGGTCCTGCATTGCCGAAGTCGGCGACGTAGTGGAACCAGAAGTCATTGATGAGCCCGAGCACGTTGGGCGGCGTTTCGATGACCCACGGCTCATCATCCATCTCGAGCCATGTCACCATGTAGACCGACACGGTGTTCGGCGTCAGCCACAGCGCCTTGGAGTCCATCAAATCCTCGAACAGGAGCGCTGTCGTGTTGGCAGGCCCGAAACCGAGGAGACCCTCGCGCATCGCGTACATTGACGCAACCGGGAGGCTGGCCAGGTAGGCCTGGACGGCGCGCTGAAAGTCGAGGTTGTCGTAGACGAGTTGTGTCGTTCTCTCATCGGGTACGCCGTCGAACGAAGTGAGCGTGCCTATGCGGGTCTCCAGCCGGTCCGGCGTGGCGAGGCCCGCGGGGACCACGGTGGTCATCTTCATCTTCTCCGGCCGCGACGGCGGAGACGTGGTGCAAGCCGGAATGAACACCGTCGCTCCGACGATGAGCGTTGCGCACGCGATCGAGTTCATCGAGCCACCTTTCGCGGAGTTGGTTCCTGGTCGGTTCGGCCGTCGGTACGCGGTGAGCGGCGAGCAGCCCAACTCGGATCCGAACGGGGTCCGTCGGGCGGAGAACAGTATCAGAGACCCACGCGCCGGCATACCTCCCCCCAAGCACACGGGAGGTTGCGCCGATCACTCTTCCGGATGGATGGGAGACCGTTGTGCCGACCGTGAAATCGGTCCCGCCTGATCCCAGTGACGCATACATCCTGCATACGCGACCGATCGTCGCATCTGCAACCGATTGCGTACCAGATGCTTATGCAACTCAGCCTCCTTCGTTCGGGACGAAGAGGTCGCAGGTTCAAATCCTGTCACCCCGACTTGCAAAGAAGGCCCGCCGAAAGGCGGGCCTTCCTGCAATCAGAGAAGAGCGATGGAACGCAGGAGCGACTGCGCTCACACATCGTCTGGGGTGTGACGTTCTCGCCCGTCCCGTGGTCCTTGAGTGGCGACGGAATGAACAGTACCGTGCGCGACTATTCAGCGCGTTCCATACCGAGGATCGTCACGTCGTCGCTGAACTGCGATCCCGCGCACCACTCGCGGAGCGCCTGAACGATCTGGCGCAGGCTGTCGCCCAACTCCAGATCGCGGCCGGCATCGATCGCGGCGCGGAGGCGCTCGGAGCCGAACTGCTCGGAATCGGCATTGAACTCCTCGATGAGTCCATCGGAGAAGAGGTAGAGGCGGTCTCCCGGTTCGAGACTCGCCGTCGACTCCTCGTAGTCTCCTGCAGGAACGATGCCGACGGGGAAGCTG
Source organism: bacterium (assembly GCA_024226335.1). Classification (NCBI taxonomy): domain Bacteria; species bacterium. The sequence continues at coordinate 10,068 of JAAELY010000336.1, read as the reverse complement.
GGTGACTCGATTGACTCCGCGGGCTCGCCCCGGCGGAGCACGATCGGACCGGGATGGCCGGCGGTGACGTACCGAAAGACGTGCTGGGCATGGTCCAGGACACCGTAGGTGAGCGTGAAGTACCGGCCGGCTTGACGACTCATCTGGAAGTGGTCGTTGAGCCGGTCGACGACCGTCACGGGAGGAACGATGGCGGCGTCTACCGTGGCGGAGTCATCGCCGCGGTGCGAGAGGCTGTGTGTGACAGACATTGCGAGAAGGGCGGCCGGGACGCCGTGACCGCTGACGTCCACGACGTAGATTCCGAGATGGCGATCATCGAACCGGATCAGGTTCATCGTGTCTCCGGCGAGCTCGTCGCAGGGCTGGTACTCCCAACCAAACGAGTAGCCGGTCGCGATCGGCGGCGCCTGGGGCATCATCGCCTGTTGGACCTCGGCGGCGGCGTCCAGGTCGCGCTTCATCCGTTCATGCGCTGATCGCAGGGCGTCATTCGCCTCCTTCAATGCCAGCTGCGTCTGCACGCGGGCCATCACGACCGGGAAGTCCAGCGGCTTGGTGACGTAGTCATTGGCACCCAGCTTGAGCGAGTTGACGATGTCGCCGGTATCGTCCTTCGCGGTCGCCATGATGATCGGGAGGTCGGCGGCGGCGTGGTGCTCGCGGACTTCGACGAGCACTTCGTTCCCGTCGATGCCGGGCATCATGATGTCGAGCAGAACGAGATCGAAGGATCGCTCGCCGATCAGATCGAGCGCCCGCTGTCCATCCTCGGCGCAGGTGACTTCGTATCCCTTCCGCTGAAGTCGTCGCGAGAGCATGTCACGGTTCATCTCGTTGTCGTCGACGACGAGAAGCTGGGCGCGTGCATCAGTCGAGCTGTTACCAGGGTTGTTCATCTCGGGGTCCCGTCCAGAAGACCCTCGATCTTCTCGAGCAGACGCTTCATCTCGACGGGCTTGGTGTCGTACTCGTCGCAACCGGCATCAATCGCTCTCTGCCGATCGCCGGTCATGGCGTGCGCGGTGAGCGCGATGATCGGGATACCACTGGTGGAGGCGTCGGTCTTCAACCGTCTGGCCACTTCCCAACCATCCACTTTGGGGAGGCTCATGTCGAGCAGTATCAGCTCGGGATGGACCTCCCCAGCCATGTCCAGGCCGCTCGCCCCATCGATGGCGATCACCACGTCGAAGCCGCGTTTCTTCAAGCGACGCGAGAGCATGTCCCGGTTCATCTCGTTGTCTTCAACCAGCAGGATCTTGGCCATCGCCTGACTCTCCCCGATCGACGTCGTAACGCGTCATTGCGCCGCGCACTTGTCTCAGAAACTCGGTACGGGTGTACGCGCCCTTCTGCAGGATGCTCGCGGCGTTGCCGCTGAGTCGGCGCCGATCCTCATCCGTCAGATCCTTCGCCGACACGACCACCACCGGAATGTCGCGCCATGCCTCGTCCCGTCGCAGTTCCAGCAGGAACTCGAAACCGTCCATCTCCGGCATCATGAGATCGAGCAGGATCAACTCCGGCTGTTCCTCCCGGACTCGATCGAGCGCCACCTTGCCGTTCTCGGCTTCCCGAACCGTCCAGCGGGCTCCTTCGAGCTGGCGACGCATCAGCTCCCGCGTGTTCGCATCATCCTCGACGATCAGCGCAGAACCGGATGGGCGTTCGCCGCGATACCGTCCAAGGAGCGTGACGAGCTGCCGATGATCGATCGGCTTGGTGAGGTAGTCCGCGGCGCCGAGCGCATACCCCATTCCCTGGTCGTCGACCATCGTGACCATGATCACGGGGATCTGGTTGACCTCCGGATCAGCCTTGAGCTCGCGAAGGACCGCCCAACCATCCATGCCCGGCATCATCACATCGAGTGTGATCAGGTCCGGTCGCTTCTCTCGCGCAAGCCGCAGGCCTTCCTCACCCCCTGTTGCGAGGATGACCGAGAAGCCATCCTTCGTGAGCGATCGCTGGATGAGGTTTCGTGAGTTGGGGTCATCATCGATGACGAGTGCGCACGGTCCCGTGGGCCCCTCGGCGATCACCGCGCTGCCCCTTGCCGGCGCCTCAGACTGCTCATCCGTGGCCGCCTCCGCGACGGCACGCCCCTCTGCCGGCAATCGAATCGTGAAGGTCGACCCTTCTCCGAGCGTACTTTCGGCGGTGATGTCGCCGCCCATCAGCTGACAGAACCGCTTCGTGATAGCGAGCCCCAGGCCGGTCCCCCCGAACTTGCGAGTGGTCGAGGCATCCGCCTGCGTGAACTCATCGAACAGCTTGCCGATCTTGTCGGCCGCGACGCCGATGCCGGTATCCGCCACGACGAACGTAATCCAATCTCCATCGTCGGTGGCTTCACGATGCGTATCGAGCGTGATCGTTCCCTGATCGGTGAATTTCGCGGCGTTGCTGATCAGATTGAAGAGCACCTGCCGGAGCTTCGTGACGTCCGCGTGCATCGACCCGAGATCGTCGCCCTTGTTGATCTGCAGGGCGTTGTCCTTCTTCTTGATGAGCGTGTCGACCGTTGCGGCAACCTCATCGATCATCGATGACAGATCGAACGTCTCCAGATACAGCTCCATCTTGCCCGCCTCGATCTTGGAGAGATCGAGGATGTCATTGATCAGCGTCAGGAGGTGCTTGCCCGCCGCGCGGATCTTCGTCAGGTCCGGAACGAACTCGTCCGGCTCGAGATCCTCGGATTCCTCGATGAGCATCTCGCTGTACCCGATGATCGCATTCATCGGTGTGCGCAGCTCGTGGCTCATGTTCGCAAGGAAGGCGCTCTTTGTCCGGTTCGCGGACTCGGCCGCTTCGCGCGTGCTCAGGAGGTCGTCCTCCATCCGCTTGCGTTCGGTGACATCCCGGAAGATGCCTGTGTAGAAGACGTTCGTGCCGACGGTCCATGTCGCGAGCGACATCTCGATCGGGAACTCGTGCCCACTGCGGTGCAGTCCGGTGAGCTCGACCGTGCTGTTGCCAAGGCGGCTCTCGCCGGTTTGGGTACGTCGGGTCATGCCTGCCCGGTGCATCGTGCGAAAGCGTTCCGGAACGACCGTTTCGACCGGCCGGCCGATGATCTCCTCTTCGCTCCAGCCGAACATGTGTTCGGCTGCGCCGTTCCAGCCCACGATGGTCGAGTTGGAGTCCGAGGAAATGACCGCGTCGCTTGCCGATTCGGTGACCGAGCGGAACCGCTGAGCAACGCTCTCCAACTCGGATTGCGCCGTCGCCATGCGAACACGGTTGCGGAGGAACAACCCGCTGAGCGCGAGCACCAGGAGGACACTTGCCAACGAGGTCAGGATCGAGAATCGTCGCGTCTGCAGTGCGGATCGATACGCTTCAGCCACATCGACCTCGGTGGCGACCCCGATGCCGTGTGTTTCATCCCACGTCCATGCGCCGAGGACCGGAACCCCCCGATAGTCGTTGTAGCCGTCGAGGTTTGCGCCCGATCCGGTCGTGATGGCCTGCCGGGCCATGAGCGTCAGCGGCAGCTCCGATGGAGCGCGCATTGACTGGAATCCCTCGGTCAAGTTCCCGCCGGGGTCTCGGATCTGGATGTTGAGAACCGCGTTCTGCACGCCGGTAAGCAGACCGATGTCGCGGAGCTGATCGTCGAATCGGCTCTCGCTGATGAGCGTGCCGCTCCGATCGAATGCATAGCTCTCGCCGGACTCGCCGATCCGGCCGCGCTGGAGAATCTCGGTGAACGTGCGCTGCGGGTCGGACAGCAGCACCAACGCGGCAACGACGACGCCGTCATCGTCCCGGACCGCGGCCCCAATCAACATGGTCGGTGTCGGTGGCGAGACGGATTCGATGGACAGCAAGTGCGGCAGCTCGATCGCGCCGAACGCGGGAGCCGACAGTGCGCTCGCCAGGAACTCGCCACGGACCACGTCTCGGGCTCCAATCGGGACCGCCGCTGGATCGTGACTGGCGAGAACCTCGCCTTCAGGTGACAGCAGCAGATAGCCCTGATAGCCCAGACCGAGTACGACCTCATCCAACCGAGTCCGGAGATCGGCGCGGACGGCCAACATCTCCGCCGAATCGAGGCTGGCGTCCTCATCCAGCAGCGCGCGCACGTCGCTTCGAACTTCGAGGTTCCCCGCCATGACCTGCGCTTCGCGCTCCCGTCCGCTGAACCAGTGCTGGACCGAGCCCGTCGTCGCTTGCACGACGGTGGCCAGTGCGTTTCCGGTATCCGCACGCATCTGGTCTTCGATCCGCGCCTGGTTCCATCCTGCGAGGAGGATGACACCTAGGATGGCCACGCTCGCGGCCGTCAGGAGGGGCCACGCGGTCCGCATCGAGAGAGCCGACGCCGACGTGGCGCCCGTCGATACCGCGTCAGGCGCCGAAGCCCGGGCGGTTCGCCGCATCAGCACACCGGTCACGACGAGGAGCATGATTCCGAGCCCGAGGATGACTCGTACGGTCACGCCGAGACGACGACCGAAGCGGCCAAGCGCTGCGTTCTCCTCCGCTGTCCGCGCATCGACACTGGTGACGAACTCGTCGATGGGCGCCATGATCAGGGCCTTGGACTCGTGGTACTCCTTCCCATGCAGGAGATCACGCGCCAGCGCCAGATCCGGCTCGCCGCGCACCGAGAACGCGCCGGTTGAATCGGGGAACTGCCCCTTTACGGCGTGCATCGCTCGCTCTTCCAACGCGACAAGGTCGTCCGAGAGCCCCTTCGCGCGGTCCAGCAGCGTGAACTCGTCGCTGGTGAAGCCGTACTCCTCCATCAGCGATTGCAGCGCGACCGGTTCCCCATCCGGCCGGGGACGCTTGCCGGTTGCGGTCACGAAATCCCAGTAGACCCCGTGGTAACCGACCGGCCTCGGAGCCCGTCCGTCTCTGATCTCGAGAATGCGGTTGAAGTACTCCTCGAATCGCGGATCTTGCGTCACCACATAGGTGCGGGCCATCTTGGTGAGGTCGTCCGAACTCTGCCGGACTTCGTCTGCCAACCGATACGAAAGGAACCTCCGAGATTGCCCCTCGGCGATCTTGTCTTGATTCCGAACCATCAGGTCGACCACGATGAACGTCCCGATGGCCAGGACCGCCGCCGCAAGCGTGCTCACGCTCAACAGGTTGTTCGTCCTCTTGGGCATCAGAGTGGCCTTGCTCCTGGGCGACGCCCCGCATGCGGATGAGACTCGCGCGAGCGCTGGCCGCAAGGAGCTTCAATCTCGCGGGTGAAGTCGGCCCGTTCCGCTTCACTGGTCCCCGCCGATCCGGGGCCGAGACCGTCAATCGACCTCACGTTTGCCGTGCTGGCATACTAATTACCGCTCTGGGGACGAAGCATCAAGAATTCGCACGGAACTCAGCCCGGCCGGGCGCCGTCTCAGAACCGAATGTTGACTCGGGCCCCAACGATCGTCGTCGTGTCCGCAGTCTTGGCGAACGGCTCCAGCACCTGGACGTCCGCGGTCAGCGAGAGGCCGTGGCCGAAGTCGAAGCGGTAGAACGCCTCGACCCCGTAGGCCTCGTCGTCGAAGCCGACGGTCGAGAGCACCAGCGAATCGTCGAAGTCGACGTAGGCGAAGCCGACGCCGAACGTGTCGTCGTCGCGGCCCGGGAAGAGCCCGCGTCCCCCGAGACCGATACTCAACGACCAGTCGATCGGATTCGTGTCCTCGTCGGCGATGCCGGCGCGGGCGAAGAGCCCCACGCCCCGCAGGTCGGGCCGTCCGTCACCGGTGTCGATGCGGTCGGGGATCTCATCGGGCGTATAGATGTACTGCCAGGCGCTCCAGGCCAGAAGCCAGGAATCGTCTTCGGTTCCGAGCAAGGCTCCTCCTGGCAGCGATGAAACCCGGCTGAAGTTCGTGTACTCACCGTCGCCGGCGTAGGCGAACGTCACGACCTGGCCGCCGGGCAGTCGGCCCAGCCGGTACTGGAACTGTGTCTCGACCGCCGCCGTCCAGCCTTCACCGATGTCGTCGAACCCGGTGGTCGTCGACGAGTCGGTCGTGTTGCTCAACGTGGCGGTGATCGTGACCTTGTCGGAGGGAAGGATCACCGCCCCGACGCCGAGCGTGCTGTAGGGCACGATGAGCAGCCCCACCGGGTTGAAGATGAAGTTCGCGTTCATGAACTGACTGCGCCCACGCCCGCTCGCGAACTCGTTCGCGTCGCCGTCGAGGGTCTGGTACTTGCCCGCCAGCACGGCGAATTGCTTCGAGAGGAACTGCGTATAGGTGAGCTGGGTGACCGTGATGGCGATGTCGTCGTCGGGCGGAGTCGTCAACGGGAACCCCGCGTTCGTGTCCACGGGCAAGAGCGTCCCCGCGTCGGTGTTCACCGTGTCCCCGTACCGCGACTCGGCGAGGACCCGCACGAATCCTCCCTGCGGACCCCCCAGCTTCCCCAGGTCGAGATCGATGAGATAGTCCAGCGAGCCGCCGTAGCTGAAGCCCGTGTCCGCGCCGCCGTCGGCGACGCTCATGAAGCTCTGGGTCCACTGGATGTCGAACGAGAGCCCCGCCGCGGCCAGATCGTCGCGAACGGTCCCCCACCGTCCGAGCAGGAACCGGTTCTGGTCGATCTCTCGATCGATTTCCCGGGCGTCGGGGCTCGGGATGCTCATCAACTCGGATTCCGGTTCCTGATCCTCGAGCACGACCGCCGCGTCTTCGTCACCCTCATCCTGCGCCACCACCGCGGGACTGCACGCCCACGAGAGCAGCATGGCCCCGATCGTTAACCAGTGTTTGGATTGGGACATGGTCCAGGTCCTCCTGCTCGTTGGCGGCTCGCCGTCCATCGCGACATGGCGTGCGGTCCTTTTCGACCCCACGTCGCCTTCGCGTGGGTCTGATGATCTCAAACGGCGGTCACCTGGCCTTGAACTCTGGAATGACCACACCGTTTCGGCTCTGGTAGTCACTCCAGAGCCTCTTCATTTCCTCGAACTTCTCTCTGTGCTGGTCGGACAGGTCAACGGTTTCGCCGGGGTCGTTCCTGATGTTGTACAGCTCCCACCTGTCGGAACCGTTCGGCGACACAATCCACAGGATCTTCCAATCCCCCTGACGCACTGCCCGGTTGCCGAATAGCTCCCAGCCGAGGTACTCCTGGTCGGTCCTGACATGGGGCTGCGTTCCGGCGAGAAGCGGCAGCATGGACTTGCCCAGCATGGGCTTCATCTCCGTCCCGTCATGTTTCTCGGGATAGGACACACCCGCGAGTTCCAAGACGGTCGGAGCGATGTCCATTATGTGCGTCAACGCCCCTGACTCGGACCGTGCTTCGACGCCATAGCCTGCCGCAATGAAGGGGGCGCGCGTGCCACCCTCTGACGTAAATGACTTGTACAAACGAAACGGCGACATGCTCGCCTGTGCCCAACCGGGACCGGTAGCGATTCCAGATCCCCTTCTTCCGTAGTTCGCGTAGGCGTTGTTGAACTCCTGACGCACCCATTCCTCGGAACTGCCGGGGTAGTTCTGGATGAAACCTCCATTGGCTCCGTTGTCAGAAACGAAGATGATCAGCGTGTTGTCCAACTGGCCGCTTGCTTCGAGTGCCTCGACAACTCGTCCGATTTGCGCATCCATGAATTCCACCATGGCTGCATAGAGTTCCATCTTCCTCGCTTCGATCTTCTTGTCTTCAGCGGACAGCGTCTCCCATCGCGGAATGCTCTCCATGCGGTCGGGCAGAGTGGCGCGGTCTTCAAGAAAACCGAGTTCCTTGAGGCGCCGAAATCGTGCCTCTCTAAGTTCGTCATAGCCTTCGTCGTAGACACCCTTGTAACGATCGATCCACTCATCGGGAACATGCAACGGGTCATGCGGGGCGGTGTAGGCCAGGTACCCAAAGAACGGCTTTCCATCACCGCGGTTCTTGTCAATGAACTCGATCAACTTGTCGGTGTACGATCGAGTCGAGTAGAAGTCCTGAGGCGGATTGACCTCTTCGCCGTTCTCGAAGTACTTCACCTCTTCACCGGGGAAGATCGGCTTCTTGTCACTCCAGTGACTGGCGCCACCCGAGATGAGAACGTAGGTCTCTTCAAAGCCCCGGTCACTGGGCTTCTGCCCTGCACCCGCACCCAGATGCCACTTGCCTGTCATGTAAGTGTGGTATCCGTTCTCTCTGAGCAGCTGCGGGAGGGGAGCAACGGAGAAGTTCAAATACCCTTCATAGCCCGGCTGACCTCGAAGATTGGTGGTCGCATCAAGGCGCTCGCCCATCGTGCCAAGACCAGCCACATGGTTGTCATTCCCGGACAGCAACATGCTTCTGGCCGGTGAGCATGTGGGTGCGGTGTGGAAGTCTGACAGGACGAGACCGCGAGCGGCGAGGGCTCGTAGGTTGGGCGTGCGTATCTCACCGCCAAAGGGGGCGATGTCCGAGTACCCCATGTCATCACTGACAATGAGCAGTACGTTGGGGCGGCCATCCTTCGCCGTGGCGACTCCTGCTCGGCCCTGGGACGGCGCCCCAGCCATCTCGCAGCCCAACAGGGTGGCTGCTCCGAGCACAGCGAGCGCCAGCACGGAGATCGGCCGTTTCATCCGCTTGTCCTTTCGGTGAGTATCCGTGCCGGCTTCAACCGACTGAACGATCTACGTCGAGGAGATCTGCAGCCCCCGTTGGAACCGCTCGCAGGTGAGGTCCGCTATTGCTTGCCTTGTCCTGCCTGGAAGACCTCGACCATCTCCCTGGTCTCGGGCCGGAGGTTCTCGATACCCGCGTACGGGGCTGCGTGAGTCAGCGGCCTGTCCGGGTACCTCGTCTTCAACTTCAGGTGCCGCTTGATCATGGCCGCGAACTGCCCACCGGCCCAGGTCCCGTACTTGATGGAGTCGGTCGGGCGTTCTTCGCGCGGGTCGCGATAGAGATCGAAGAACTGCGCTGAGATGACCGGATTCTCTCCGGGCGGAGCGATGTGCATCTTGTACTTGTTCTTGACCACCGACTTGAGATTCGTGCCTTCGTAGATGTACACGTAATCACGCCGGCCGTGGGTTTCGCCCAGGAGCAGCACGCCAGTCTGATCGACACCGTCGATCACGCGGTCCGTGGGGATGCCGTCCATCGCGCCGCCGAGACGAGCGAACGTGGTGAAGAGATCGGACACATGCATGATGTCCTCGGCATAGCTGCCGGGCTCGATCACGCCGGGCCACTTGGCGAAGGCGTTGACGCGAACGCCTCCCTCCAGGTGCTCGCCCTTGCCGCCTCGGTAGATCCGATCGGAGGCACCCGTCAGGCCCATGTACTGAACCATGGTCCCGTTGTCGCCCATCACCACGACGATGGTGTTGTCGGCAATCCCGAGCTGGTCCACCTCATCCAGGATCTGACCGATCCACTCGTCGACCTCGACAATGCTCTCGACGAAACTCCCCCCGTTGAGGGTCTTGAAGTCTGGCGAATCGGTTCGCGAGAAGGTCACGGGGTAGAGCGGCCAGTAGTTGAGGAAGAAGGGCTGGTCCTGCTCCGCGAGGCGGCGGAGTTGCTCGAGCGCACTGCGCTGGTAGCGCTCGTTCATCTCCCGGTACTTCTTCTGATTCCATTGCTCGCCCGGCTCCATGTCGACCTCGTAGAGCTTCCCATTCCGCAACTCGACCCCGCAGACCATGGCGCTGCCATCGGCAACGAAGTACTTGTCCAGAGTAAAAGTCTGAGGAGACGATCCATCGGTGCCGATGCCGCGGGTGATATCGGCCTGCTCCGCCTCGGTGTGCATCAGGGCGAGTTGAGCCTGCTGGTGAATGGGGAACTCGGCATGCTGGAATCCCTGCTTGTGGGCGAACGCCTGCTCGATGTCGCCCATGTGCCACTTGCCCACGTGAGACGTGGCGTAGCCGGCGTCTCTGAGCATCTCGGCGATGGTGATTTCCTCGGCCGGCAATCCATCACCGGCGAGCGACGTCTTCGCTTCGTGGGTTCCGGTCCGGACGGGATGGCGTCCCGTCAGGAACGCGACGCGAGTGGGCGTGCAGGATGGCTCGGTGTACATGCGCTGAAGGCTGAGTCCCTCCCGGGCCATGGCGTTCAGGTTCGGCGTGCTGTAGCCGCGGATCACGT
>JAAELY010000335.1 GCA_024226335.1 bacterium | reverse complement strand
GACGTCACCTTCCACCTCGCCCCGATCACCGCCGGCGAAGCCCTCGAGATGCTCAAGGCCACCCGCTCCTACGCCCTGCTCCAGGGCGCCCGCGGCCAGGCTCCCGTCGATCTGGGCGCTCTCGCCGCCGCCCTCCAGCGCATCAGCCAGCTGGCCACCGACTACCGCGAGATCACCGAGCTCGACCTCAACCCATTCATCGTCGGCCCGGTGGGATCAGAAGCCTACGTCGCCGACGCGCGGATGACGTTGGCGTCCGAGTAGCGATAGAAGCTGTGATCAGGGATCAGGGCTGCTAGGGCGCTGAGTGCACGGGCACGAAGTGCTGCGCCAATGTCCCCAGGACGGCGAAACTCTTTCCATTGTAGGAGTTGCCGCCAGTAGTGACGACGATCAGCCGTTGCTCGGGATCGATCAGGATGAATTGGCTCCCCCAACCTCGGGCAGCGATGAAAAACTTCTGCGGATCATCCGGCCGTTCCATCAGCCACCAGAGATAGCCGTAGCCGTCCTCTTCCTCGTCGCCGGTGTCGACCTGGGACCTTGTGGAGGCGCGGAGCCACTCCGCAGGGACGACCTGCCGATCCAGCCAGCGCCCCTGGTCGGCAACCAAGGCGCCGATCTTCGCCATGTCGCGAGGCCGAAGCATGAGGGACTGGGTCAATTCCGGATAGCCTTCCTTCTTGCCCCACGTGCTCCAGTCAAACTCGGTGATCCCGAGAGGCTCGAAGAGGTGTTCAGCGGCGAAAGCATCCGCATGCACGCCGGTGGCCTGGTGAATCACCCCAGCCAGCAAGTTGACCTCGGGTCCGGAGTAAGTCCACACCTCGCCGGGGGCGTGCCGTGGCCGTCGGGTCAACACCTGGCGGAAGCTCTCAGGCCCGGTGCCGCCGGTGCCGGCCATGGTCGGATCCACCTCCCAGGCGAGCCCCGCGGTCATCGTCAGGAGGTGCTCGAGCTTCACCTCCGCCCATCCCTGCGCCGCCTCGGCGGCCAGGTCGGGGAAGAAATCCAGCACCGGAGCGGAGACCCCGGCGATGGCACCGCGGTCGATGGCCAAACCGACCAAAAAAGCTGCAATCGACTTGGTGCAAGACTGGACGATGTGAAGGTCCTCAGGCCCGAAGCCGTGGAAATACTCCTCGAGCACCATGCGGCCATCCTTCGCGATGAGAAGCGAGTGCATCACTCCGCCCTCGCCCGCGATGAGAGCCCGCACCAGTTCCTCAAGTCGCTCCTGTTCGAGGCCAACCTCTTCCGGGGCCGCTGTCTGCCAGCCGTCGTCTCTCTCCGAGGGCTGCCGGTAACTATAGTCAGGGGCACCGGCCAACAGGCCGGGGACATCCCCGGGGTCCCGCCGCGTAGCGTTGATCTCGATCTGCTGCCCCTGGCGGTTGGTGCTCTTACCCTTCATGGTTCCAAGGTCGAGATCGACCGTGGCTTCAAAGGGGAAAGGTCCCGCCGTGAACTCGATTTTCGGGTGCCGGAAACGGACGTCCGAGAGGGGAGTCTCCATCTCCAGCCTCCCCTTCTTCAGCATGAAGAAAGAGCCACCCAGGCTCCCTTTGTCGAAGGTGAGGGCAATCACGATCTCATTGTAGCTCCCGTATGAAGTGGAGCTGTGCCAGGCACCCTGGGTCAACCCTTCGGGTGAGGGTTCGCTCGTGCATGCAGCGATGATCATGATGGCTGCCATGAGCCAAGCTGGTGGCAAGAGAAGTCTGCTCACAAGGATCTTCCCTGGTCTTCATTCGTGAGAGATATGTTGAACTCCCGCCTCGTCAGGTCGTCTGGTCTCTCGAAAGCAAGAGCAGCAGAACGTGTTCACCCGCCAGGAATAGCGCAAGCGAAGCTGTGCGTTATTCCTGGTCGGATGCCGCAACCTGTTGGCGTTCGCCTGGGATTCGGTCCTTCGCCTTGATCTCCTCCATCCTCTTCATGAGAAAGGCCAGAGAGGTGTCATCGTAATCGCCTTGGGGTGCTTGTCCACTAGCGATCGCTTGGGCAGCCTCGACCGCATCGCCCCGGACAAGCACGCGAACAATCTCTTGCATCTGTTCTGCAGAGTTACTCAATTCGGCGGCCCTTAGGGCAAAGGGCACCATCGCAGCGACTCGCGCTTTGCGGGGGAACGGTCCCTCAATGCGGCCAGACTTCTCCCGGTAGTACCCTCTGTTGAAGATCTGGATGGCCATGTGAATCCAGAGGCGCGGATCCTCCGCATCAGCAAGGAGCGCGTTTTCGGACTCTTCGTATGCTTCGGCGGTCTTCCCCTGATCATCTAGAAAACTCGCGTACCAAAGGATTGTCTGATCATCAGCGGGGTCGATTTCCAGCGCTTCGCGGTAGACCGCTTCTGCCTCCCCTTGGCGATCCATGCTAGCCAAAGAGTTGGCTTTGTTTCGCAAGATTGCCGGGTCCCTTTTCAGGGAATCTGGCACCGTGTCGGCGAGACTTGCTATCCAGTCGTACTTTCCGGCACGCTTATAGAAGTTAAAGAGTAGCAGTAGCGATTGTCGCAGCGGTAGCGAGGAAAAACTGCCTCCAAATCGCGGGCCGTCGTCACCGTGCTCTATTCCCAGTCTTTGTTCAATGATCAGCCGTCCGCGTTCCTGATCCTCAGGGTTAGGAGAATCATCCAGCGCATCGACGAAATGGAGAAGCAGCTCGTTGCTATAGGGATGTCGAGATCTTGCGACCTCAAGTGTTGCGCGCCGGTGACCTTCGAGGCCAGCCTTCTTGCACAGAATGTTGATTTCAGCGAAATCGTTCTCGTCTAGGTAGGGACTGTCGAGAACGTTGCGCAATTCCTTCGCGAGTGCTTTCGGTCCCTGGTTGTCTAGTGCCTGGCGGAGTTTGAGAATCGCATGCTCGCCCGTGGACTCCATAATCGCCTCGGCTTCGTCAAGAAGCGTTCCCACGTCAATGGCCGATCCACTCTGTGTCCCTGCAGTTGGATCCAGAGTCGCGATCATCTTGCCTAGTTTCTCATTCTCCTGGCGCAATTCCTCAAGCTCGCGTTCCGTGGTCTCCAGCTGTCTTCTGATGGCTTCATCGCCTGTGGCCCTGAGATCCAGTGGTAGTTCAGGAATAGCATCGTGCACCGGGTTGTCCGCCCGATTGGGCCGATCTGCTCGCTTTCTCACGGCTTCGGCGATGGCCTTGATAGCCTCAGGAAGTTCGGCGAGGTCGGTCGAGTATTCGATAACCCGGTATTGCCGCACATCGAACGGCAGTTTGTAGGCGGCGTCAACTATATGAACGGTTCCGCTCTTCCTGAAGGCATGGCGAATGCCAAGCTCAAACAACACGTTAGCGTTGCCCTGCGTGAGATCTGCTATCACGATATCGGCGTCTGCCAGATCTCTGATAATGTCATGCGTGATGTTGCCGGGCTCGTTTGAGATGTCACTTCGCTTGACTTCGTAGCCCGCTTGGTTAGCCCCCGGGACTATGATGCTCTGATAGACGCCGTCGAAATGCTTGCGCGTCGAAGGGTCATCGCCACCGTAGGGCATTATCACGAAACACTTGCTGCTCACGTAGTCACTCCTTTCGTCCGCTAACAGTTATTCTCGCCGACACGCGGTACCAGATTTATCCACCTGGTGCTCTCCTAGAGGCCCTAGGCACCTCCACCGACGGCCCGGTGCAAGATGCCTAGGCGTTCTGCCATGTCGCGCCGCGGAATCCAGACCCGCCTGACGGGGTCTCACCAGCCTCCGGCGAAGTTGACCCGAGACCGGAGGTCTCTCTCCCACCAGCCGATGCGCAGCGTCACGCTTCGCGGCGCAGCACCTCCGGCCTGGCCATCGGGCTTGCGCGATCGATGGCACTCTGCTTCGCGTTTCCGAGCGCGCCGCTGGACGACGAACTCCACGGTCTTCAGGCGGTCGCGGGTTTGTTCGTCGGAGCGGTACCGGAAACATAGGAGACTCGTTCCATGCCGGCCAGCAGTTCCTTGGTGCCCTTCTGGCCCAGCTTCAACTATTTCAGGCTGCTAGTCTAGCAGCCTGTCCGTGTATTCGGAAGGCTGCCACGGCGCCCAACGTAGACCAGGCCCTGTTGGCGGATGCGGCGAAAATCAGCAATGCCGAAGGGAAGCTCGATCATGACGTCTCCGGAGCCGTCATTGGAGACAGTCTAGCAGGGGTCTGGCCTCCCCTCTGTGGGAATCGGGATTGAGGGGGGTGTTCTTCGAGCGACACCGTTACGGCAGGTCGTACTTCGCCCGGACGTCGCTCGGCTTGTTGCCGTT
>JAAELY010000334.1 GCA_024226335.1 bacterium | reverse complement strand
GTCGTGCGCACAACTCGTCGTAGATCGGGGCGGTGGCGTCGCCCATCTTCCTGACGGCCTTGGCGAGCAGTCCGCGGCTGAGAGGTAGATCGAAGATCTCTTCGAGCATCGATCCGATCTGCGTGTACGAGCAGCGCGACACCGATTTGAGATAGCCGATCCATGCGGTCAGCTTCGGGGCGAGCAAACCGCCCCGGCGAATCTCAGGCGGAAGCGTGGCGAGCACTTTGTTGCCGGTGCGGGGATCGAGGTACACGCGGCAGCGATGCTCGGTGATCCGGAACGGGTTGTCGATCAGTTCGACCTGCTGGAAGGACCGGTACTCGTCGAGCGGCACAAGGTCGCCGGGCGCCTTGAAGAAGTAGTCGTACGTCTGGTCGACACGCTCCTCTGGAAACGGCGCCGGATCGATCCGCCGACTCTCGCGTTTCCGTTTCTTGAAGCCCTTCTTGCGGCCACCACCGCCGGACTTGGGCGGCTTGGTGATATCGCTCGAGGGCGGCTTGGAGGAATTCGACGAGTTCTTCGTCAGCGACGCGATCTTCGCCTCGAGTTCGGCGATCCGCTTCCGCAGCGCCGCATTCTCTTCTTCCAACTGTTTGAGTCGGACTTCCTTGTCCATGCCCCGGGTTGTAACGCGCTTCGGGCAAAAGCGCAACCACTACATCTTGTGGTCTGTCGACCCGTGAACGGTTACTCTTGAAGCTTCTCTTGCGGCCACCGCCGCCGGACTTCGGCGGCTTGGTGATATCGCTCGAGGGCGGCTTGGAGGAATTCGACGAGTTCTTCGTCAGCGACGCGATCTTCGCCTCGAGTTCGGCGATCCGCTTCCGCAGCGCC
>JAAELY010000333.1 GCA_024226335.1 bacterium | reverse complement strand
CTCGAGCTCGGCTTCGTTGAACAGATGACCTTGCTCGGCCGGGATCTTCTCGCTGCGAGAACCGAATCGCTGAGACGTGATCAGCCGCTTCCACTCTTCGAGGAAGGAGATCCGCTCCGCTTGATGATCGATCGTCGATTGCTGTTCGCGCACGAGCTGCTGAAGCGCATCGACCGATGAGGGAAGCTTCGTACGTGACATACAGGAAAGCTATCGCATGTTAGGTGCGTTACAAGACCGACTCGTACGAAAGCGACGCGCGGGGCGGCGTTGCTGCATGAATCGCAGAGAAAACTGGCCGATTGCCCTGATCCCAGCAGTCCTTTCGGCCCAGTCGGCCACATTCACAGCATGAACTCAAGAGTCCACCCCAAGTTCAAGACGAAATACCGCGTGAGCAACTGGGCCGAGTGCGATCGCGCGCTCGTGCGACGAGGCGACATCACACTTTGGATTTCCCCGGACGCGGCAGACTCTTGGACGCCTGGACCATCGGGAGAACGAGGCGGCCAGCAGAAGTTCTCAGATCAGGCAATCGAAACTGCGCTGGCGCTTTGGCTTGTCTTCAACTTGCCGCTTCGCCGCAACGAAAGGCCCCGTGCATCTCATCGTGGACAGCACCGGGCTATCCATCATCGGCGAAGGTGAGTGGGCCGCTGCAAAGCATGGTGGTCGCGGCAAGCGCGCGTGACCGCACAGTCCGACGCGTAAGAAGGGTCGGCCGTCGCCATTGGAAAAGGGAATCGGGATACGACCAGCAGGCTCGTGTAGAGAACATCTTCTTCAGGTACAAGTCGATCATTGGCGACCGCCTCCGGGCTCGTCATCCCGAGTCACAGGAGGCTGAGGCGCTGATCGCATGCAACATCCTGAACCGGTTTGCGGAGCCTGGCCGGCCAGTGTCCATCGCAATCGGCGCCTGAACCAGACCCTCGGAAAGGAGAATCCGGCGGCACGTTTCCCATTCATGCACCAACGCCCCGGAGACCTCCTTGCGCCACTTCATGTCACGCGCGACATCGAGTACAATCGCCGCCAGTAGTGCTGCACACAACGTGCAGTCAGGACGCAACCAACTTGCTACTTCACGAGCGCGCAGGGACGAAAGTAAACACGCAGACGGCGCCAGAGGAAGCCAGAAAATCGGAGTCAGCGGCAAATTTCAAGACCGCCGCCTTCGACCACTCGGCCACCTCTCCTACACACAGATCTAGCTCCCTTACCAAATATCGCGCCAGGGCTGGATTCCGAGCCAGCCGCAGACGGTGTCCGGATCTCGCCTCGGGCCGGCTGCCACCCGGGCGGCCGAACTCGATTCCGATCTCTTCTGCCAGGGCGCACAGGCTTGCTGCGCATCCGCAAGAGCTCCTGGCAGGCTGCGGGAAAGGCACTGTCCTGGCCGTTCGACCGGATAGTCTGGACTCTCTCCGCAGCCTGCTAGAATGACTCAGCCACATAGCCAAAGGCAAACAAAAAGCGTGCTTCAGGCGCTTGTTCCCCGAAGAAAAAGGTCTCCAATTGCTCGATCTGCGTTTCATCCGCGAGAACATTGAAGCCATGCGGCAGAACTGCCGCAACCGCAACGTAGAGGTCGATTTCGATCGGCTCGTCGAACTGGACGAGCAGCGCCGACGCCTGATTGGCGAACAGCAGGACGTACGCAACAGGCGCAACCAGCTGGCAAAAGACATGAAGGGCCGCAAACCGAGCGAAGAAGAGCGCGCACAGGGCAAGGAACTGAAGGGACGCGAGACCGAACTCGAAGAAGAGTTGCGCGTCGCACAGGAAGAACTCAATGCCGTGCACGCGCTGGTACCGAATGTGAGCCACCCGGACGTACCCGTTGGCCTGACCGACGAGGACAACCGGGAGCTTCGAATCATCGGCGAACCAACCACATTCAGTTTCGAACCCAAAGACCACCTGGAGTTGGCGCAACAACACGATCTGATCGACTTCGAAGCCGGTGCGAAGGTAACGGGGCAGAAGTGGTACTTCCTCAAGAACGAAATGGTCCTGCTCGAGCAGGCACTTGTCCGCTTTGCGATGGACGTGTTGCGCAAGCGCGGTTTCACTCTCTTTCAGACTCCTGACCTCGCGCGCAGCGAAGTGGCCGACGGACTCGGCTACAACCCGCGCGGCGCGGAGACCAATATCTACTCGTTGGAGAACGAAGATCTGGTCCTGGTCGGAACCGCGGAAATCACCCTCGGCGGACTGCATATGAACGACATCCTGGATCCGGCTTCACTGCCCCTTCGTTACTGCGGATTGTCCCATTGCTTCCGCGTGGAAGCGGGCGGCCATGGGCGCGCGTCGAAGGGTCTGTATCGGGTGCACCAGTTCACGAAGGTGGAGATGTTCGCGATCACGCTCCCGGATCAATCCGACGAAATGCACGAAGAACTCGAACAGATCGAAGAAGAGCTCTACACGAAACTCGAGATCCCGTTCCGCGTCGTTGATGTGTGCTCCGGCGACCTCGGAGCACCGGCGTACCGCAAGTACGATCTGGAAGCCTGGATGCCTGGCCGAAGCGAAGGCGGAAGCTGGGGCGAGATCACAAGCGCCTCGAATTGCACCGATTACCAGGCCCGAAGGCTCGGCGTGCGCTATCGCGACCCAGAGAGCAAGAAAACCCGTTTCTGCCACTTGCTCAACGGCACCGCAATCGCAATGTCTCGAACACCGATCGCGATTCTCGAAAACCACCAGCAGGCCGACGGATCCATCCTGATTCCCGCCGCGCTACAACCCTACACTGGATTCGATCGGATCGGATGACCGCCGAGCGCAACGCCTCCAGCGCGAGCCGGATGATTCTCGGGACGGCCGGACACATCGACCACGGCAAGACTTCACTCGTTCGGGCGCTCACTGGAGTCGACTGTGATCGGCTTCCCGAGGAAAAGAGCCGCGGGATCACGATCGCTCTGGGCTTCGCGCCGTTTGAACTACCGTCGGGTCGAATTCTCTCCGTCGTCGACGTGCCGGGTCACGAGGGCCTGGTACGCACCATGGTTTCGGGTGCCACGGGAATCGATCTGGTGTTATTCGTGGTTGCAGCCGACGAGGGCATCATGCCCCAGAGTCGCGAGCACCTGGCGATCTGCGACCTGTTGGGTATCGAGTCGGGCGTCGTGGCCCTGACGAAAATCGACGCGGTCGACCCCGACCTGGTCGAACTCGCCCAACTCGAGATCGCCGAGGAACTGGAAGGCACCGGGCTTTCCGGTGCGCCGATCGTGCCGGTGTCGGCCCTGCAGGGACAGGGGATCGAGGAATTGCAGACAGCTCTCGATGCGGCTGCAGACGCTGCACCGCCGCGAACGCTGCGCGAAGGACCGGCCTGGCTCCCGGTCGATCGGGTATTCAGCAAACACGGATTCGGCACAGTCGTAACAGGTACGCTGCGCGGCGCTCCACTTTGCGAAGGGGACCGCGTAGAGATCCTGACCGATGAAGCGCGGGGCATTCCCTCGGCCCGAGTGCGCGGTCTGCAGGAACACGGCGAAGCCACAGAGCGAGCACTGCCGGGCAGCCGCTGCGCCGTCAATCTCCAGGGGGTGGAGATCGCGCAGTTGTCGAGAGGCAGCGTGATCGCAACACCGGGTCGAGTGGCATACCGAAGTCGTGTCGAAGTCGAGTTGCGCCTTTTGAACGAAGCACCCGCACTCGACGACGGCGCCAGCGTGAGCGCGCACGTGGGCACGTCGATGCGGCGGGCCCGGGTTGCGCTCCTGGATCGGCGGCGCCTGGAACCCGGCGATCTCGGATTTGCAGAACTGAGCTTCGACCGACCGGTTCCCGCGGTCGAAGGCGATCGCTTCATTTTGCGCGGGTTTGGTCGTCTCCCGAATGCGGGCTGGACGATCGGCGGTGGTCGCATCCTGGATGCATCCCCCACACGCCAGCGTCGCCGGCGCGAAGAACGCGTTGACGATCTGAAGATCATCGCGCACGGCGATCGCAGCGCTGTAATTGCCACGCGAGTGCGTCGGACAGGTCTGCGCGGCATCACGGAGGACGAACTCCTGCTCGAACTGCGCTCCATCGATGGACTCGACGGCATCCGGGTCGGCGCGGACCGCTGGCTCGATCCCGAGATCTTCGCCCGGCTGCGCGGCGACGTCGTCGCCTCCGTACGAGCTCACCACAAAGAACAGCCGACCGATCCCTGGGTCGGTTTTGCAGCCGTTCGCAGCCAGGTACCCGGCCAGGCGAGTGATGACGCGGTGCGCGCGGCCCTCGAAGCAGCCGTGTCGGCAAACGATCTCGAAAGCGGTCCGAGCGGCTACCGCGATCCGGGACACCAGGCCCACGCCGGCGATCCCGAACTCGCCGCAAAGGCCAGCCGCGCCATCCGCGCTGCGGGACTCGCTCCGGACACCCTGAAGACGCTGGCCACAACGCTGGGCAGCGAGGAGCGCACTTTGCGCACCACACTCGAACATCTGGCTCGCGAAGGCCGGGTGGTCCGCGTGAGTTCGGATCTATTCTTCGACGCCGAGGCGATCGGGCAATTGCAAGACAGACTCGTCGCGTACCTGAAAGAGAACGGCAAGATCGATCCAGCCGGGTACAAAGGGCTTACGGGACAGAGTCGAAAACACACGGTTCCGCTGATGGAGTTCTTCGACGCGCAGCGCATCACGTTGCGCCGCGACAACGCACGCGTACTGCGCTGAATGCTCGGAACCGGAATGACTTCACTTTGGATGAACAGCCAGGTACGGTGGATTCATGACCCCAGCTGAGATTCAGAGCCTGCGCGTTCAGGCCAACGGTTTGAACTTTCACGTGCGATCGTGCGGAGAGGGGGATCGACTTGCGCTCTTCCTGCACGGATTTCCCGAGAATTCGTACTCCTGGCGCTACCAGATGCCCGCACTCGCAGAACTCGGTTTCCGGGCCTGGGCACCCGATCTGCGCGGCTACGGCACTTCGGACAAACCGGGCCGGATGGAGGACTACGCGATCGAGACACTGATGGATGACGTCGCAGGACTGATCGATGCGTCCGGTGCAAAATCGACGCTCCTGCTGTCTCACGATTGGGGCGGGGCGATCGCCTGGTACTTCGCCATGCGCCGGATCCGACCTCTGGAGCGGCTGGTCATCATGAACCTGCCCCATCCCGCAATCATGACGCGCGTGATCCGCTCCGGAATGAAACAGCGACTCCGCTCCTGGTACGCCATGTTCTTTCAGCTGCCGCGCCTGCCGGAATTTCTACTGCGTTCGCGAAATGCGACCGCCATTGCGGATATGTTTCGCTCCATGGCAATCGACAAGACGCGCTTCCCCGACGAGGTGCTCGACGTGTATCGCCAGGCCGCACTCGAACCCGGAGCCCTGACTCCGATGATCAACTACTACAGGGCAGTGGTCCGCGGTGGCGGCGCGCGTCGCCAGGAGAGCCTCGGATTCCCGAAGATCGAAGTCCCGACACTGATGATCTGGGGCGAGGAAGATGCGGCACTGGACAAGACAACCACCTACGGAACCGATGAGTTCGTATCCAACCTGACACTTCGCTATCTGCCAGACGTGTCACATTGGGTACAGCAGGAAGCACCGGAGACGGTGAATGCCTTATTGGCCGCATGGCTCCAGGATCGGGAAGTCCCCGAATGCGGTGCCGGCGGCAAGCTGATTGACCAATCCGCCTGACGGAGCATTCCGAACATGACGTCTCCGTTGGCTGCGGCGCTGGCTATAGCCCTTGCCCTGGCGGGAATCCTGGCGATTGGCCTACCGGCTCGCACGTGGTTGGGTCGTCTGCGCATTCCGAATCCGATCACTCTCCTGACGATCGGCGTCCTGATCGGTCCGAGCATTCTCGACCTTCTCCCCGACGCCTATCTGGCGGTCGATGGCTATCTGTCGAAAGCCGCGCTCGTCGTGATCCTGATGCGGGCAGGATTGGGCGTATCTGTCGAACTCCTGCGAAAAGTAATCGTGTCGGCTCTTGTTCTGGGAACCCTGCCCGTCGCAGCCGAATGTGTGGCTCTCACAGTCTTGACGCACGCGACGATCTTCGACAGCTGGCGCGTTGCACTTCTGGCGGGCTTCATGATCGCCGCGGTTTCACCCGCAGTCGTCATCCCCGCAATGCAGCGACAGAAAGACCTGGGCATCGGCGCGGCCACTTCCCTACCCGATCGCATCATGGGACTGACACTCGTCAATGTTCTGGTCGCGCAGATGGGAATCTTCGTCATGATCGAGTTGACGCGTCGCTGGGAGCCCGTCTCCTCCGCGATCTACCGGCTCGCGGAGTTCCCGTTCGATCTTCTTCTAGGGATACTCGGAGGCTACGCGGTCGCCTGGTTGATCCCCAGGAAGTTGTTAGGCGATGCGAGCAATGCGGGCTCCACCTCGACACCTCGACGCAAGGCCGTCTTCGCTCTGATCTTTGCGGTAGCACTCGCGGTGTACTTCGGCGCAACGGCTCTGGGGGTCGAGAGTGTCCTGGCCGTGCTGGCCTTCGCGATCAGCTTGCGCTCCCGCGTTGACTGGTGGGATCAGGAGCTGCGATCCGAGTGGCAAGCCCTCTGGATGATCGCCGAAATCGTGCTCTTCATCACCATGGGCGCTCACGTGCAGATTTCTCAACTCGGTGAGGGCTGGATCGTAATCGTCCTCGTCGGGATCGTGATCGTCGGAGTTGGTGTGAGACTTGCCGTAACGGGCACAGTTGCGCGAATGACGCGATTCCCACTCGACGAGCGACATCATCTGCTCGTCTCCCAGATCCCCAAAGCTACCGTGCAGGCCGTGTTCGGAGCCCTGCCGTTGAAGATGTTTCTGGACGCGGGTCGGGAGCCGCTCTATCACGACGGCGCAAATCTCTTGATGTTGAGCGTCGTCTCGATCGTGCTGACCGCGCCTGTGGGCGCCTGGTTGATCGAGCGCAGCGGACGTCAGCTCTGGGCCCAAGAGAGCGCTTCGGCAGAGCGCGCTAGCGAGTGAACGAGCCCGCAGCCTGCTGGGCCAGGCTCAGCACATCGATCTCCCAGAAGATTCCGAACACGTCGTGCGGAATCACTCCGAGCAGAAGGATCATCGCACCGCAGATGGCCAGTACTGTCGCTTCGAAGGTGCCGGGAACGCCGGGCTCCGAATCGGAACTCGGGGATTGCATGAACATGACGACGGGCACGCGAAGGTAGTACCCGAGGGAGACCGCGCTATTGATCACTCCGATGATCGCGAGCATGTAGAGCCAGGAATCTCCGGTTTCGAAGCCGCGCTGGATGGCTGCGAGGAAGAGCTGGAACTTGCCCATGAATCCCGCGGTCAGCGGAATTCCGGCCAGCGAGAACATGCACAACGCCATGATGCAGGCGAGGAATGGCCGGGTGAAGATCAATCCGGAAAGATCGTCGATGTTGTCTCTCTCTTCGCCGTCTCTCGCCAGAATGGCCACGACCGTGAACGCACCGATCGTCATGAACGTGTAGACCAGCAGATAGAACAAGAGGGCCGAGGTTCCCGCCGTTCCGCCCACGATCACACCGACCAGCAGGTAGCCGGCGTGCGCGATGCTCGAGTACGCCAGCATCCGCTTGGTATTGCGCTGGATCAGGGCCATGACGTTACCCACGGTCATCGACAGAACCGCGAGGACCCAGAGCACTACGAAAACGGAATCAGCCGCGGGAACGAAGACGACCGAGACGACGCGCGCCAGTACTCCGAAGGCCGCCACTTTGACCGCCGTGGCCATGAAACCACTGACGCTGGTCGGGGCGCCCTCGTAGGTGTCGGGGGCCCATTGGTGGAAAGGCACCGAGGAAATCTTGAAGCCCAGTCCGATCAGGACCAGCCCTGCCCCCAGGAGATCAAGTGGGTTTTCGTGATCGAACCCCTTGCCGATCGCATAGAACTCGAGCGAACCGGTCGCACCGTAGAGAAGTGCACAGCCGTAGAGCAGCAGACCCGAAGCGAAGGAACCGATCAGGAAATACTTGAGGGCCGACTCATTGGACTGCAGAGAAGTGCGCCGGAATCCGGCCAGGGCGTAGACGGGAATGCTCATCATCTCGAGGGCCAGGAAGAGCATGAGCAGATCCGTAGATGCGACCAGGAACATCATCCCGACTACTGAAGCGAGCAATAACGCGTAGTACTCGCCGTGGTTCGCCTGGATATCGGCCAGATACTTGCTGGAAGCCATGACGGTCAGGATGGCCGAGATCAGGATCACGCCGTTCAGAAAGTGCGTGACGCCGTCCATCAGGATCATCGGATGGTCCGGATTGAATACACGCACGCCGCTCTGCCAGCCGTTGAGCGTAGAAACGAATGCGAACCCGAGGAAGGCCAGGCTCAGGAAACTCAGATAGATACCGCGACGTTCCTGCGTGAGCGCAGTTCCGAGGATCGTCTTCTTGCGCGCGATCAGGACCTGGACGAGCGGCAAGAGAATCGCGCCGCACGCCACGATGATCATGGGAGAAACGGAGCCGACGTCGAGATCCGGGATCATTCGTGCTCCTTCGGGCTACCAGGCTCTTCCGTCGTCACCTCGACCGTCGCCTCGACCGTCTCCACACCTTCCAGAGATCCCTGGTACGCGGCCAGATCGGCACCTCGGCGCTCCATGGTGTCGAGCAGATTCGTGATCGTCGGTTCCAGGGGAGTAAGGAATGTGCTGGGGTAGACGCCAATCCAGATCATGGGAATCGTCAGCGCCACCACCACCAGCTTCTCGCGCAAACCCAGGTCCTGTAGTTTTGCATTCGCCTCGTGTACGACGGGACCGAAGAAGACGCGACGCACCATCCACAGCATATAGACCGCGCTCAAGATGACACCGCTGGTCGCGATCACGGCCGGCCAGGTCAGCGAACGGAAGGCGCCGAGCAGAATCAAGAACTCGCCGACGAAACCGTTGAGAGCCGGAAGACCGACTGAACTCATGGTGGCGATCACGAAGAAAGTCGCGTACACCGGCAGCACGTGGGCCAGGCCGCCGAAGGCGCTGATCTCGCGCACGTGGCGACGTTCGTAGATCATGCCGACCAGAATGAAGAGCGCGCCGGTCGAGATACCGTGGTTCACCATCTGGAGCACCGAACCCTCGAGCCCCTGCGGGTTGAGCGCGAACAAGCCCAGAACGATGAAGCCCATATGGCTGACCGATGAATAGGCCACCAGCTTCTTGATGTCGGTCTGAACCATCGCAACCAGTGCGCCATACACGATGCCGATCACGGAAAGAGCGACGATCCAGGGAGCAAACGCGATCGTGGCTTCCGGGAACAACGGCAGGGCGTAGCGGATGAAGCCGTAGGTCCCCAGCTTCAGCAGCACACCGGCCAGCACCGCCGATCCCGGAGTCGGTGCCTCGACGTGTGCGTCGGGCAACCAGGTATGGAACGGGAACATCGGCACTTTGATCGCGAAGGCCAGCGCAAACGCGCCGAACAGCACACCCTGGCGCTGCCACCAGACCCCACCCTCAGTCGCGATCGAAGTATCCAGGATGCCGCTGGCACCGGCAAAACCGATGTAGTCGAACGAAATCACACCGAACTGCTTCAGATGCAAATAGGCCAGCACCAGGATGCCGACGAGCATGAGCAGACTGCCGATCATCGTGTAGATGAAGAACTTGACCGTCGCATAGATACGCCTCGGACCGCCCCAGATCCCGATGATGAAATACATCGGAATCAGCATCGCTTCCCAGAAAATGTAGAAGAGGAACATGTTCAGGGAGAGGAAAGCGCCGAGCATGCCCGACTGCAGCGCCAGCATGAAGAAGATGTACTGCTTGATGCGGGTGCCGATGTCGGTCCAGGAAGCCAGGAGGATCACCGGCAACAGGAAGACGGTCAGCATCACCAGCAACAGACTGATGCCGTCCACGCCCATGTAGTAGAAGATTCCGAACTCCGGCATCCAGGGAACGTGTTCGACGAACTGCATGCCGCCAAGAGTCGCGTCGAAGCGGCTCCAGAGCTGGGTGGCCAGGGCCAGATCGATCAGCGAAACCACCAGCGCGAAGATCTTCCAGATGCTGTCGGGGAAACGCGAACTCTGGCTCTGGAATAGCGAAACCACTCCCTCGAGCAGAACCAGCCCGAGCACGCTCACGATCGGCAGAAGAGCGATCACGGAAAGCAGATTCTCGTTGAGAAGCTGGCCGATCATCAGGCGCCTCCCACCAGATATACGATCAAGACAATCCCGCCCACGAGCATGACGAAGACGTAGGACTGTGTGAGCCCGGTCTGCGCGTACTTCAGAACGCGTTCGGCGCTAGCCACGACGAAACGTGCCGTGCCGTTGACGCCAAAGCCGTCGATCCATTTTGCGTCGACCACCCGGCTGAGCACGCGATCGGAAACTGCGAGCAGCGGACGTATGATCACCGCCTGGTACAGCTCATCGATCCAGTACTTGTTGTAGACCAGTCGGTACAGAGGGCGGATAGCGGAGACGATCTGTTTTTCGAGACCCTTGCGCCGGTAGTACAGCAGGTAGGCAAGGCCGAAGCCGATCGCGGCGACCCCGGTCGAGAAGGTCGCCAGCCCGAATTCTGTGGAGTGGTCGACCTCGTGGTGCACGGAGTGCGCGACGTGGTTCAGGAAGTAATGCAGGCTGTTCGATTCGCGAATGCCGAAGAACTGATCCCCGTACGCATCGGGTAGCGTCCCCCAACCGGCCACCACCGAGAAGACGGCCAGCACCACCAGCGGGAACAGGATCCAGGAGGGTTGTTCCTTGATCTGGTCCTGGGTGTGCGGATCGGCCCGGTTCTCACCGGTGAATACGCGAAACCACAGACGACCCATGTAGAAGGCGGTGATGCCCGCAGTCAGTACACCGATCGCGTAGAGCGCGGAGTGTCCGGGCACGTCGTGGGCGAGGTTCACCGAGAGCAGGATCTCGTCCTTCGACAGCCAGCCCGACATGAACGGGAAGCCGGCGATCGCAGCCACTCCCATGAGGCAAGTCCAGCCCGTCCAGGGCATCCGGCGCAACAAGCCGCCCATACGGTCCATATTCTGCTCGTGATGCATGCCCAGGATCACGGAACCCGCCCCCAGGAAGAGCAGGGCCTTGAAGAAGGCGTGAGTTGCGACGTGAAAAATCGCGGCGCTATACGCTCCAACACCTGCCGCCAGGAACATATAGCCGAGTTGGCTGACGGTCGAGTACGCCAGAACCTTCTTGATGTCCTTCTGGGCCATGCCGATCGTGGCGGCGAAGAGTGCGGTCAACGCACCCACCCAGGCGACCGTGGCCGACGCACCCGGTGCCAACGAGAACGCGAAAGACATGCGGCAGACCATGTAGACACCGGCGGTCACCATGGTGGCGGCGTGGATCAGCGCCGAGACCGGCGTGGGACCCGCCATCGCATCGGGCAGCCACACGTAAAGCGGGAGTTGCGCCGACTTTCCACAAGCGCCGAGGAACAGACACAGACAGGCCAGGGTCAACAGAGTCCAGACAGGGAAGCCGGGCAGGAAACTCAGCCAACTCGGTAGCTGTACGGTCTTGCCCTCGAGCAGTCCGATGCTGAGCGCCATCTCCCGGAACTCCACGGTGGGCACACCGGCGGCCGAAAACGACCAGAACAACAGGAAGACGCCCAAAAGGAAACCGAAATCGCCGATGCGATTGACCACGAAGGCCTTTTGCCCGCACATCGCATTGTGATCTTCCAGATACCAGAAGCCGATCAGCAGATAGGAGCAGACGCCCACGCCTTCCCAGCCCACGAACATGACGAGCAGATTGTCGCCCAGCACGAGCATGAGCATCGCGAAGGTGAACAGGTTCAGGAAGACGAAGAAGCGCTGGAAGCCGCGATCGTCGCGGTGATCTTCGTCCATATAGCCGACGGAGTAGATGTGGATCAGCGATCCGACACCGGTGACCACCAGAATCATCACAGCAGAGAGCGGGTCGAGCAGGAAACTCAACTCGGCGTGAAAATCCCCGGCGGAAATCCACGTGTAGACATTGTCGACCAGGTAGCGCTGCCCGGGCTCAAAGCCGGTCGCCAGATCCTTTACGACCCATAGCGACTTGGCGAAGGCCAGGATGGGCGCGCCGCAGGCCAGCACGATCACCACGGGTCGCGGCAGATTGCCCTTTGCGAACATCAGCCATAGACCGCTGAGCAGCGCTGCGATCAGCGGCAGTAGCGGAATCCAACGCAGGCTATCGTCGACGTGATCCACCCGCTACCACCTCATGAGACTGGCGTCTTCGATGTTTACGGTGTCGCGGTTGCGCACCAGCGAGATGATGACGGCGAGTCCGACCGCCACCTCGACTGCAGCAACCACCATGACCATGAAGGCGAAGATCTGGCCGGATGAATCGCCGAGTTCGCGGCCGAAAGCCACGAGCGAGAGGTTGGCCGCGTTCAGCATCAGTTCGATGCTCATGAACATGACGATGATGTTGCGGCGCACCAGCACACCGAGCACGCCCAGCAAAAAGAGCAGCGCCGCAACGATCTGAAAATGCCAGCCCGCGATCTCGCCCATCAGTCCAGGCTCCTCTTGGCCAGCGCCACCGCCGCCACGATACCCGCCAGAAGCAGCACTCCGGCCAGTTCGAAAACGAGCACGTAGTCGGTGAACAGGATCTCGGCTACCGCACGCGTCGTGCCATAACTCGCATCCACTTCGGGGAAACTCGAGCGGGCCCCCGCGAGAATCATCGAGAGCTTGAAAGCCCCCGCGCCCAGCAGCAATCCGCCTGCAATCTTCATGAGCGGCTGCGAGTCACCTCCCAGGGCGCCGCCGCGCAGGTTGAGCAGCATGATCACGAAGAGAAACAGAACGACGATCGCACCGGCGTAGACCAGAACCTGGATCAAGCCCACGAACTCTGCGTGCAAAAGGAAATAGAGACCCGCGAGCGCGAGCATCGTCACGACCAGGCTCAGCGCGGCGTTGATCGTGTTCCTGACGTTCGCCACCACACCGACGCCCGCAACGACGGCTGTCATGGAAAAGATCCAGAAGAGCGCGACTTCCATCAGCTGACGATCTCCTGAATGAAGAGGATGGCCAGTGCGGTCACGACGATATTGACGAGGGAAAGGGGCAGAAGGATCTTCCAACCCAGGTTCATGACCTGGTCGTAGCGGAAGCGAGGCATGCTCCAGCGAACCAGCATCTGGAAGAAGATCATCGCGATCAGCTTTCCGAAGAACACGAGCACGTGGATGATCATGGCGAGCACGTTGCCCATATTGGGACCGAAGACGCCCGACATGTAGTCGATCAGGACCGCGTCGGTGATCCACGGAATCGACCAGCCACCCAGGAACATGGCCGTGATCAGACCCGAAATCACGACCACCTCGATCCATTCGCCCATCATGTACAGACCGAACTTCATTCCGCTGTACTCGATGAAGTAGCCCGCGATGATCTCGGACTCCCCCTCAGGAGTATCGAAAGGCGGGCGCTTGTTCTCGGCCATGATCGCCGTCAGGAACATGAAGAAGCCCAGCGGCTGCATCAGGATGCCCCACATGGGCAAGGTGATCAGATCGACCCACCAGGTACCGGCCTGCGCCCAACCAAAGTGTTCGACGAAGCCGAGGACGCGGAAAGTCTCCTGCTGGGCGATGCCCATGTCGGTGAGGCGCACGGTCTCATAGACCATGAACACGCCGATGACCGAAATGCCCATGGCCACTTCGTAGGAGATCATCTGCGCCGAGACGCGAATCGATCCGAGCATCCCGTAGTTATTGTTACCGGCCCACCCGGCCAACATCGAACCGTAGGTGGCGATCGACCCGATCGCGAAAAGATAGAGAACGCCGTAGTCGAGATTCGCAACGACGAGGCTCCACTCCGCGCCCCAGGCGGTGTACGTCCCTCCGTAGGGGATGACCGCGAAACTGATCATCGCTGGAACTACGGCGATGAACGGGCTGATCGTGTGCAAGAAGCGATTCGCCCCGTCGGGAACGAAATCCTCCTTCGTGAACATCTTGATCGCATCAGCCAGTGGATGGATCAGCCCGAGCGCCTTGATACCAAAGATATCGGCGCGGTTGGCGCCGATCCGGTCTTGCATCAACGCGCTCTGCTTGCGCTCGACCCACGTCATGATCGGCGAAAACACGAGTGCGATCACAAAGAAGATGAATAGCGCCTTGGCGATGACGGCCGTTTCCAACATCAGCTCTTCACCACTGGCTGGCGTCTGACCTGGCTCATTTGGACAACTCGCATCCGCAAAAACCCAGTTCGGTCAATCCGCAGCCACTGAATGCGGGCACTTCGTCGCACAGACGCTTGGAAACCGCGAACGCGTCCCAGGGCTCGGACCAGCCGTCCAGACCCGCGAAGTCGGCGATTTGTTGCAGCAGGGCTCCTTCGGACCAGGCTTCCCAGCTGGGTTCGACCACACGCCGGAAACGCTGAACACGCTTCGCGTGATTCGTGAAACTGCCATCCTTTTCGGTAACGACACGCGATGGCAACACCACCGCGGCTTTACCGCTCAGGTCCGACGCGTGCGTATCGATCAGGATCCACTTCTCGACCTGTGTGAGTGCGGTCGCTGGCAGAACATGTCCGAATACGATGCCGAGTTTAGCTCCGGCGAGTTCGTCAGACTCCTGGAAGCCGAGTGCACGTGCGCCCTCGGCATTGGGTGCTTTCTCCGCCTGGGTCAGGATGCCGTCGGCCTTTCCGGCCGGCACGCTGAAGGTCGCGGGAGGCGCACCGAGTGTTTCCAGCAGCTTGCGCAGGGTGAACAGGTCTTCGTTCGATGAAAACGGCGATGCGGATGCCACGATCGTTCCACCCGACTCGCTGGCCGCGCGCACGAGATCACTCGCTTTGCGCAACCCCTCGATGAAGCTCGCCGGTTTCCCGCCGACCAGCGCAGACTCCAGCCGATTCTCCCTACCCATCTTATACGAGAGCCGGCCGTGATCACACATCCAGGTATCGTTGACATCGTCGTTGAGTCGGGGCACGAAGCGATAGATCTTGTTGTTCGAACGCGACGCGTACACGTTACAACCGGTGCTACAGCGATCGCAGACGGTCTCCACGTCGTCGAGGAACCAGGAACGGATCTTGAACCTGAAATCCTTCGTGGTAAGCGCACCCACGGGACAGAGATCGGCAACGTTCATGGAGTAATCATTGTCGAGCTGAGTGCCCGGGAACAACTCCATCAATGATCGCTCACCGCGATTGAAGACACCCAGCTCACCGGTTCCCGGAACCTCCCGACAGAAGCGCACGCAACGACGGCACAGAATGCAGCGCTCCTGGTCGAAGGTGATGGTCGGCCCGAGGTCCACGGCCTTCTTTGCAACCCGGCGAGGCTCCTTCGTGCGCCCTGCGGGCATGCCAAAGTCGAAAGAGTAGTCCTGTAGTTTGCACTCTCCGGCCTGGTCGCAGATCGGGCAGTCCAGTGGATGGTTGAGAAGCAGGAGTTCCAGCACTCCCTGGCGCGCAGTCTGCACGCGCTCGCTCTGCGTGCTGATGACCATGCCATCTTTGACCGGCGTGTTGCAGGCGATCTGAAGCTTTGGAACGCCTTCGATCTCGATCTGACACATGCGGCACGAGCCATCGATGGGCAGTTTCGGATGCCAGCAGTAGTGGGGAATATCGACGCCGCTCATCAGCAAGCCGAGATCGTCGATCGCCTGCAGGATCATCAATCCGTCGGCAACCTCGTAATCTTTTTCGTCGATCGTGATCTTCGGCATGTCCTAGATCTCGAAACTATCGGGGAAGGGGCACTTCTTTTGCTCGATATGCTGTTCGAACTCGCTGCGGAAGTGGCGCATCAGGCCCTGGACAGGCCAGGCGGCCGCATCGGCGAAAGCACAGATCGTCTGGCCTTCGAGCAGTTTCGGAACGTCGCTGAGCAGCTCGAGATCCTGCGGCATTCCCCGGCCGTGCTCGATGCGATCGCAGATCTTATTGATCCAGCCGGTACCTTCGCGGCACTGCGTGCACTGACCGCAGGACTCGTCCCGGAAGAAATAGCTGGCCACGACCGCAACCCGCACCATGCACGTGGTGTCGTCCATGACCATGACGCCGCCCGTGCCCAGATGTGAACCTCGTTCCGAGAGAAATTCCTCAGCCATCCGCACATCGATCTGGGAAGCGGGCAAGACCGGCATGGAGATGCCGCCGGGAATCACGGCCTTGAGTGCCCGGCCGCCGCGCACTCCACCGGCTTGCGCGATCACATCCTTGAGAGGCGTGCCCATCTCCAGTTCGAACAGACCCGGACGTTCGACGTGACCCGACACACCGAACATCGTCGTACCCGGACTCTTCTCGGTACCAAAGCCCTGGAACCACTCCAGTCCACGCGAGAGGATGAAGGACGTGTGCGAGAAGGTTTCGATGTTGTTCACGGTGGTTGGCAGACCGAACGCGCCGTGCTGGGCGGGGAACGGCGGCTTGATGCGCGGTTGGCCCTTCTTTCCGCCGAGCGATTCGAGCAGACCCGTTTCTTCGCCGCAGATGTACGCACCCGCTCCGCTGTGCACGACGATATCGTGGTCGAAGCCCTTCTTGCCCAGGATGTTCTTTCCCAGAAAGCCACCGGCACGAGCTTGTTCTACCGCCTTTTCCATGACCGAAATCGCGTAGGCGTATTCGCCGCGGATGTAGATGAAAGACTTGCTCGCGCCCGTGGCCCACGCGCCGATCAAAACGCCCTCGATCACCTGGAAGGGGCCGCGCTCCATGATCAGACGGTCTTTGAAGGATCCGGGTTCTGATTCATCGCCATTGACCACGAGCACCTTCGTGCGCTCGTTGCCCTTGGGCATGAAACTCCACTTCAGACCCGCGTTGAAGCCCGCTCCGCCGCGGCCGCGCAGACCACTGGACTTGACCATCTCGACGACTTCTTCCGGCTCCATCGAGACGGCCTTGCGCAGACCGTCGAAACCGTTCTTCGCCTCGTACCCTTTCAGGGTGCGGAAAGAATCGTCGCCGTAGTGCTCCGTAAGATAGTTCTTGACCAGAGGTTCGGTAATCATCGGTGTTGCATTCCGGACATCGCTAGTCCAACTCGTCGATGATGCGCTTGGCCTCGACTTCGTCGAGTTCTTCGCAATAGCGACCATCGACCTGCATCACGGGCGCGGTACCGCAGGATCCCAGGCACTCCTCGTGACCGAGTGTGATGCGACCGTCCTTCGTCGTCTCGCCGGCGTGCACGCCCAGGTGCGCTTCGATCGCCCGCATCAGGCCGCGACCACCGCGCAGACTGCAGGACAGGTTCGTGCACACGTTCACGTGGTGTCGACCCTGCGGTCGCGTGTAGAACATATTGTAGAAGGTCAGGACCTCCCACACATCGACCGGTTTGATCTCGAAGAGTTCGGCAACATCTCGCGCGGCCGGAGCGTCGACGTAACCGTTTTCGGCTTGAACCAGATACAGCGCGGGAATCAGAGCACCGCGTTTCTCCGGGTAGCGCTCGAAGAGTGCTTCGATCTTTTTCCGAGTGGCGGGTTGCACGGTCTAGTCCCAGTCCAATCCGCCCTTGAGCCACTCATAGGCCAGGCCAATCGCGAGAATTGCAAGGAACGGCAACATGATGCCGAAGCCATACCAGCCGAGGTCGCGAAACACGACGGACCACGGGTAGAGGAACACCACCTCGACATCAAAGATGATGAACGAGACAGCAACCATGTAGAACTTGATGCTGAAGCGCTGGTACGGCGAGACGATCTGGCTCTCTCCGCATTCGAAGGGTTCCATCTTGGATGCGAAGCGCAGCTTCGGACCGAGAACACTCGTCAGGAAGAGAAACAGGAACACCAAGCCGGCGCCCAGCAACATGAATAGACCGAGTCCCGCGTATTCGCCCATTCGCGTGTTGCGCCCTCGTGAAGATCCGCGGAAATAAAGGCGGAATCGGCGGCTAAGCTACGAACCCGCGCTTGCACTGTCAACGGGAACGCGCGCCGATTATGCTGTTGGAATGAGCGAGCCGAAAAACTCCGATAATCCGATGCGCTGTTCCGTTCTGGGTGCGGGAAGTTTTGGCACATGTCTGGCCATCCTGCTGGCCGAAAGAGGCTACTCCGTAGATCTCTGGGCTCGAGATCCAAAAGTGGCCGACGCGATTCGCGCTCGTCGCCGCAATCCGCGCTACTTGTCGGAATTCGAGCTGCCGGATGCGATTCAGGCCACGAGTTCGCTCGAAGAAGCCGTTCACGACAAAGAAGTCGTCCTGTCGGTCGTGCCGAGCCACGCGGTCCGGGAAGTGTGGAGCGAAGCCGGAAGCAAGATGCGAGCGGAAACCCTCTTGATCTCCGCGTCCAAAGGCATCGAGATGGGCACCGGCAAGCTGGTGAGTCAGGTGCTCGAAGAGGTCCTACCAGAGAGCCGCGAGCGCCTCGTCTTCCTGTCTGGACCCAGCTTCGCGCGCGAGATCGCCGAGCTGCGACCCACGGCCGCCAGCGTGGCCGCGTTCAATGAATCGTTTGCGATCGCCGCGCAGACCATCCTCTCTTCCCCCCTGTTCCGCTGCTACACCAACGGAGATGTCGTGGGTGTGGAACTCGGCGGCGCTCTGAAGAACGTGATCGCGATCGCTGTGGGATTGTGCGACGGAATGGAATTCGGCCTGAATGCCCGTGCGGCACTGATCACCCGAGGGCTGGCTGAGATCACCCGGCTGGGAGTCGAGCTCGGCGCGAATCCCCTTACTTTCCTGGGCCTTTCAGGCATCGGCGATCTCGTGCTCACGTGCACCGGCGACCTCTCGCGCAACCGATCGGTCGGCCTGGAGATCGGCCGCGGGCGGCCGGTGAAAGAGGTCCTTGGCTCGCTGACCCAGGTCGCCGAAGGCGTTCGAACCGCGCGATCGGCCTACGAGCTGGCTACCCGACACCGAGTCGACATGCCCATCACGACGGGCATCTACCAACTCCTGTACGAAGACAAGGAGCCCCGCCAGGGCGTGGTCGAACTGCTGACCCGGCAGCTGAAGAGCGAGCTGGAGTGATTCGACCCCATCGAGCCCAATCGAGATCCTTGAAGCCCGGATCCAGCGAGTAGAGTACCCTGCGCCCATGCGCTGCCTGCCCTTTCTCCTCATCGCGGTGATTTTTTCGGGATGCGGTCCCAAGCTGATCCGCGAGACCGTGATCCAAAACAAGTCGATGCTGATCGAGCTGCGCGAGAAGGTCGAAGACGGGAACGTCGTGCCCCGGGGATACAATCACCCTGCAACTCTGGCCGACGTGCGCATCGCCCACATCCTCGCCTCGATCAGCCACGAGGAAGAGAAGGGAAAGCGGACGCCGACCATCCGCTCGAGCCACGTCTACGACCTGGCCGAGGGCATCTCCGAGGCTCTGACCCACGCGACTCCGGACCAGGAAGTCATGGCGGTCGTGTTCTCACGCGATCGACGCCTGGGCATCTTCACCACCGATCACACCACGACACTTGCGATCTGGATCGAGGGCGACCAGCTGATGCTCGATTTCTACGGCATCGAGACCGAGGTCGAAAAAGGCAGTCGGATCGGCGAATCCGATTATCGCACTCCGAGTGTACGGCCGGTCGGTCAACCGAGCTTCAAGCTGGTCGCCGGTGAAGGACAGGTGCGTTTCGGAAAGCGCGGACTGGCGGTCGACTGGCGCAATGATTACTACCGGAAACCGGTGAGCCTGCGCTACCGCTTCGGCCAGGTGCGTCGCAGAACCATCTTGATGGAAGAAACAGGGCCGGCCGACGAAGCCGTCACTCCCGCACCTCGCGATCCCAAAGAACTCAGCGATGCGCAGCTTCGCGCACTCGATCAGCTCGAGGCGGCGCGCTACGCCGGTTACGTGAGCGAAGCCGAGTATCAGCGTCGTAGACGCCTGGTGCTCGAAGGACGTATCGAGGAAGCGGGTTACGGAAGCGATTCCAGGTGAGTAATTCCGGTTCGTCCGCGCTCGTTCGTCGGGTCCACATCGATACGGACCCCGGTCTCGACGATCTGCTCGCACTGGCCCTCGCCTGGGCGTCTCCCGAACTGCGCGTGGAGGCCATCACGACGGTGGCCGGAAACGCGTCCCTGGAGCACGTGACCGACAACGCGCGCCGCTTTCTCGCATTCGCCGGGCTCGACCTGCCTCTGGGCAAGGGTGCAGCCCGTCCGCTTTCACTGGAAACGACCGACGCGATCTCAGTGCACGGCGAGGACGGACGCGGCGGAATCGCTCTTCCAGAGGTGCCTCCCGGTGCGCTGCCCGACGCCCGTGAGGTGCTGCGCCACAGCCTGCTGGAGCGCCGGGTCGATCGAATCGTTGCGCTGGGCCCTCTGACGAACATCGCCGCACTTGTCGACGAAGACGCCTCACTTTTTGGCAAGACCGAGATCGTCTGGATGGGCGGGTCGCTCTGCGACGGGAACGTGACGCCGGTTGCAGAGTTCAACTGCTACGCAGATCCGCTCGCCGCGGCGACCGTGCTGGGATCCGGGTTGAATGTGCGCGTCATCGGACTGGACGTGACCAATTGCGTCGTGCTGCGCGACCGAGATCTCCCCGAGCAGCCTTTCGGGGTCGGGCCGCGCGCAGCAACTCTCACGGCCATTCTCGACGCGATGATGGAAGTGGAACGTCCGGTGCACGGCGAACGCTGCGCGATCTTGCACGATCCGAGCGCGATCGCTTCGCTGATTCACCTCGACCTGTTCCGCTACGAGGACAAGGTCATCGACACTCAGGTCGTCGAAGGGCTCGAACGGGGTCGGATGAGCCAGTTGGATTCTCTTGGAGCCAGCGTGCGCTACGCAGTCGAGGTCGATCACCCACGCCTCATTCAACTCTTCCTGTCGCGCCTCTCTGCCTGGGCCGGAACGGCTGAATAGGTGCGCTGCGACTTCCACACGCACTCGGACGCCTCGGACGGAGACCTGACACCCGAAGCGCTGATCGAACAAGCCCAGCGCGAAGGGATCGATGTCCTGGCGTTGACCGATCACGACGACGTGAGCGGCGTATCCGATGCCGCGCGTCATTGCGCCGAACTGGGCCTGGTGTTCGTACCGGGAGTAGAGATTTCGGTGACCGACGATGACGGTGAACGACGCCTGCACATCCTCGGCCTGGGCATCGATGCCGACTGCGAATTCCTGGTGGAACGGCTGCAACAGACCCAGGAGATGCGATCGAAGCGCGCGGCCAGAATCGTCGGGCGCTTGAACGAGTTGGGCGTGCCTCTCGAACTGGAGCGCGTGCAAGAAATTGCCGGCCGCGGCTCGATCGGCCGACCGCACGTCGCGCGCGCGCTGGTTGAATGCGGAGCAGTCGAAGACGAGGATCAGGCCTTCGGGAAATACCTGCGGCGCGGCCGCCCGGCATTCATCGACCACCCGGGCATGAGTTCGGCAGAAGCCATCGACTCGATCCACGCCGCGGGTGGCATCGCATGCCTGGCCCATCCGCCGCTTTCCACAGGAGTCAGTGGTCCGGGCGGTCTGGAGATTTTCATCGAGCGGCTGGTTCGACTGGGACTCGACGGTGTCGAAGTCCAACATCCGGGGCATCGCTCGAATCACGTGAAGCGCCTGCGCCGATTCGCTCGCCAGTTCGGTCTGGTCGAGACCGGTGGCAGCGATTTCCACGGAAACTCACGGCCCGATGTGCGTCTGGGATGCGGTCGCGGAAATCTGAAAATCGGCTCGAAGGTCTACGAGGGCATCCGAACGCGAATCGCGCAAAGGCGTGATAATGCTGAGATGTTGACCCCCGCGAGCACGGCGAGTACCCTCGGCCGCCCCTCATGAGCAGCAAGCCAAGAAAGCCAGGTAGCTCGACCCGGGCCGTCCACGGTGGCGAGCGCGAGGGCCGCCCGAGTGTGGCCGATTCTCTTACCACCCCTGTGGTGCAGAGCTCGACCTACTGGTTCCGCGACACCCAGGAAGTCATCGACTACCAGGAAGGCAGGAATCCCAGCTTCGAGTACGGCCGCTACGGAAACCCCACCACGCGAGTCCTCGAAACCAAGCTTTGCGAACTCGAAGGGGGCGAGGACTGCATCGTCTCGGCCTCGGGCATGAATTCAGCCACGACCCTGCTCCTGGCGCTGGTGCCGCAAGACGGACATATCGTCACGACGCACGATTGCTATCGCCGCACCCGGCAGTTCACCCAGACGGTGCTCCCGAAGATGGGCATCCGCACGACCGTAATCGATCCAGCCGATCTGGACGGGCTCGAAAGCGCGTTGAAAGATGGCGCGAACCTGTTCTTTTCCGAATCCCCCACAAATCCCTACCTCCGGGTCGTCGATGTACCTCGTGCGGCCAAACTCGCACATGCACACGACGCGACGGTGGTCATCGACTCGACCTTCGCCACTCCGACCAATCAACAGGCCATAGGGCTGGGCGCCGACCTGGTCCTGCACTCGGCGACCAAGTACCTGGCCGGACACAATGACGTGATGGGCGGTGCGCTGATCGGGAAACGCGAACTGATCGAGCCCATCCGCGAACTGCACGGCGTGCTGGGAGGCGTGGTAGACCCGCATGCCGCGTACCTGATCCTGCGCGGCGTCAAGACCCTTTCCCTGCGCGTCGAGCGGGCCAATGACACAGCCTTGCGTCTGGCAAACTTCCTGGAACGGCACGAGGCCATCGAGCGCGTGCACTACCCCGGACTGGCGAGCCACCCGGATCACGAGACCGCCGCGCGCGATATGAGTGGCTACGGTGGCGTCGTGAGCTTCGAGGTACGCGGCACGCTCGAGAGTGCGTCAAAATTCATTGACGCACTCACCATCCCGTATATCGCCCCGAGCCTGGGAGGCGTTGAGACCCTGGTTGAACAACCGACCATCGTTTCCTACTGGGACAAGACGGCAGAGGAGCGCGCAGATCTCGGCATCCGCGACAATCTGGTGCGCTATTCCTGCGGAGTAGAAGACGCCGCCGACCTGATTGCCGACGTCGAAGAGGCGCTCTCGATCGCTCGCTAGCCCTGATCCGTCTCCTAGAGGCCCGGCCGAAAACACCGCTGGGCATGGCGAGGCGGCGCAGTGCCACCCTTGTGCTAGAGCAGGACGGCGGAAGCGGTCGATTTCTCGAGCGCCAGCAGACGCCGCTTGGCATCCAGCCCCCCGCCGTAGCCTCCCAGCTTTCCGTGGGCGGCGATCACCCGGTGACACGGAATCACGATCGGAAGCGGATTCGCCCCGTTTGCGAGGCCAACCGCACGCGACGCACCGGGCTGCCCGATCTGTTTTGCGATCTCGCCGTAGCTGCGGGTTTCGCCGAAGGGAATCGCCTCGAGAGCAGCCCAGACGCGGCGCTGAAACTCGGTACCGATGCGTTGTAGTGGGATGTCGAAAACCCTTCGACGCCCGGCGAAGTAGTCTTCGAACTCTTGCTCCACCTTGTCGAGCATCGGCAACCACTCGACGCGTTGGGCTTCCGGTAGCACGCGCTTCAACCAACCGGCGAATCCCAGACCCGCAGACCTCGGCAGATCAACACAGACCAAAGCGTTCTCGGTCACTGCGATGCGCAGCACTCCGATGGGACTTTCCATCCTCGACGTCGCGAGAGTCTCCGACATTGCCCACCCGTGTCGTGATCTCGTTGGCGATCACGCCACTTCGAGAATGGAGAGGCGGGGGACAGTCGCTGTCCCCCGCCTCGACGTCCAACCTCTAAGTACCGCCTCGTATGATAGAGGCAAGAGGCGGGTTCGGCTAGCGCCGACGTGCCGTTTTCCGCGCTGTCTTCTTGCGTGCGGTCGTCTTCTTGCGACGGGCCGTCTTCTTGCGCGCTGTTGTCTTCTTGCGACCAGTGGTCTTCTTGCGACCGGCGGTCTTCTTGCGCGCTGTCGTCTTCTTGCGACCGGCGGTCTTCTTGCGCGCGGTCTTCTTGCGTGCCGTCGTCTTCTTGCGACCGGGCGCCTTGCGACTGGCCGTCTTCTTGCGCGCCGTCGTCTTCTTGCGGCGAGTGCCCGAACCGCGTCGTGCCATCTTGGCCCTGCAGACGTCACCCTGCTTGTCGATGAAGTAGAGGAATCCGTCCTCTCTCTCGACTCCCGCCTTCTGCACCTTCTGTGGTCGTTTCTTGGTCTGGCGACCTCCGCCGCGAGCCATTGCTACCCGCGAAATATCGCCCTGTTTGTCGAGGTAGTACAGATACCCCTTCTCTCGTTTGATACCGGTTTTTTCAACTTTCGCTGCCATTGGTTCCCCCCAAATTCGTTCTCGTCGTCGGTGAGATCCAATTTGTTCGCCAAACCCCGGTGCACCTCTCACGTGCTTCACCGACGACGAACACGGATCCCACGACAGAACATCGAAAAGTTATTCGACGTATTTCGATTCTGTCAACGATTCCGGGCAAGAAAATGCTCAGCGACCGTGGCTGCATGTGAGTCTGCAGCCCGATTTCCGTCGCTGTCGGCGAGTTCGCTCAGCCGTCGAGACTAAGATTGCGCCGTATCCGCTGGATCGGCTCGTCGGTGGAAGCTTCGAATGCGCGTCCCGTGATCGACTCGAAAGCCTCGATGTAGCGGCGCGCCGCTTCGCAGCGAACCTCGTCGGGCAGCGTCGGCGGGGGGCCATCCCCTCGGTATCCCTGCTCTACGAGCCAGCGCCGCACGTATTCTTTGTCGAGCGCCTGCGGGTCCCGTCCGTCGGCCATTGCGGATTCGTAGGTTTCGGCATGCCAGTAACGCGAGGAATCCGGCGTGTGGACCTCGTCGATGACGACGATCTCGCCCTTCTCGTTCAGGCCCATCTCGTACTTCGTATCGACGAGGATCAGTCCGCGACTGGCAGCCCAGGCCTGGCCCATTTCGAACAACTCGCGACCGATTTTCTCAGCAGCGTCGTAGAGATCCGCGCTGATCGCCCCACTGGCGATCAGTTCCTCGCGCGAGGTCAGCTCGTCGTGATCCCCTTTTTCGGCCTTGGTGGTCGGGGTGAGCAGCGGCTCGGGCAACTTCTGGTGCTTGACCATGCCGTCGGGCAGGCGATGGCCGCAGTAATCTCGCTCTCCAGCTTCGTACGCCCTCCAGATCGCCGTATTGGAGATACCGGTCAGGTACCCCCGCCACACGAACTCGACGGGAAGCAGTTCGCATTCCCGGCAGGTCGTGACACAGGGATCGGGCACGTCGATCACGTGGTTCTGGGCTATGCCGCGAGTCTTTTCGAACCAGAACGCGGCCAGTTGATTGAGCACCTGGCCCTTGAACGGGATGGTGCCGACGACCACGTCGAAGCAGCTGATGCGATCGCTGACGACGATCGTGCGCACGTCCCCTTTCACATAGTTGTCGCGAACCTTGCCAACCGTCCGTTCGCCCAGCTCGGGAAGATCCGTCGCTTCCAGCGTGCGACCGCATTGTTTCTGAAGCAAAGAGAATTCGACTCCACCCATCTCAGATCTCTCCCCGTTGACTGACGAGACGCGCCTCGACCGCGTCGAGCACGCGAGATTCGAGCTCCACCCCGTCGAGCTGGTTGATCTCTTGAATACCCGTGGGACTGGTGACGTTGACCTCGGTGAGCCGGTCCCCGATCACGTCGATACCCGCAAACAGAATGCCATACTCGAGTAGCGCAGGTCTCAATCGTTCGCAGATTTCTCTGTCGCGCGCGCTGATTTCGCTCTTCTGTGCCGTTCCACCGACGTGGAAATTGGAACGGGTCTCCCAGCGTTGCGGTACGCGCAAGACCGCGCCAATCGGCTCCCCCTCGACCAGGATGATGCGCTTGTCTCCGTCTCGAACCTCGGGGATGTAGGCCTGTGCAATCTGCAGAAGTGTGCCGTGTCGGGTGGCCGTTTCGAGAATGGTCTTGGTGTTTCGGTCGTCGGGCGTCAGGTGAAACACGCCCTCCCCGCCGCAACCGTCGAGCGGCTTGATGATCATCTCCCCGCCCAGGCGCGCACGAAACGCCTCCAGTTCGGCGATGTTGCGGCTGATCAGGGTTTCGGGGCATAGATCCGGGTAGCGCAGCACGAACAGCTTCTCGGTGACCTCGCGCAGACCGTGTGGATCGTTGGTGACCAATGTGGTCCTGGGCGTCAGGCTGAGCAGGTGGGTCACGAAGAAGAAATCCAGGTCGTACGGGGGATCCTTCCGCATCCACACCACGTCGAAGTCCGAAAGGGGGCCGAATCCGCTCTCGCCCAACTCGTACCAGGCATTCCCCGAGGCGAGCAGCGTCTCGACCCAGCCCGATTGGGACTGCCCGTCGGAACCGATGCTCAGCTGGGAAACTTCACAGGTGGCGATGCTGTGACCGCGTTTCGCTGCCTCGCGCATGAAGACCACGGTGGTGTCGGCCGTCGGATTCAAACCGGACAGCGGATCGACGATAAAGAGATGACGCATTCGCGGATGCTACGGCCGCACCGTCGCCAGTGTCAAACCTGTGATGCTCCGCAACTGCTTGATTTCCAAGGGATCTCAGTTAGGCTTGCGCCGAGTTCCCTCGGTTGATCGAGCCGAGAAAGGCCGCTTGAAACGCCTCATCCAGATCCTGCTCGCACTGGTAGTCCTCGGCGCGGTCGCCTGCGTGGCCGGGGTGGCGCTATTCTACGCCCTGATCCTTCGAGATCTGCCCGAGATCCGCTCCCTGGATGACTATCGGCCCAAGCTGATCACCCGGTTCCTGGACCGCGACGGGCTGGAAATCGCGAGTTTTGCCGAAGAGCGGCGCATCATCATGCCGATCGAGATGATCCCCGATCACGTGGTGCAAGCCTTCATCGCCGCAGAAGATTCGTCGTTTTACGAACACGAGGGCCTGGACTACCCCGGCATCATGCGTGCGGCGCTCAAGAATCTGCGAGCCGGATCGGTCAAACAGGGCGGCAGCACGATCACCCAGCAGGTGGCCAAGACCTTCTTGCTGACCAACGAGCGCAGTTTCATCCGCAAGATGAAAGACATGGTGCTCGCCCGCCGCATTGAACGGGACCTGGACAAGAATCAGATCCTCTTCCTGTACCTGAACCAGATCTACCTGGGTTCGGGGGCCT
This sequence comes from bacterium, assembly GCA_024226335.1. Classification (NCBI taxonomy): domain Bacteria; species bacterium. The sequence goes on along the minus strand of JAAELY010000333.1, from coordinate 49,272 downwards.
ATGGCGTCGAAGCCGCTGCGCAGAACTACTTCGCGAAGAGTGTCACGGAGATCAATACCGCGGAAGCCGCTCTGATCGCGGGCATGGTGCCGGCGCCATCCCTGTGGACGCCGTTTCGCAACAGGGAAACCGCGTTGCGCAAGCAGAAGTCGGTCCTGGGTCGCATGCGCAACGAGCGCTTCATCAACGAGGAGCAATACCAGGAAGAACTGGCCCGCGAACTGGTCTTCAATCCACGCGGCTGGAACGAGTTGCGGGCTGCGAGTTCCTACTTCGTCGAGGAAGTCCGACGCTATCTGGTGACGCGCTTCGGCAATGATCGCGTGCTGACGGGCGGCATGAGCGTGAAGACCACGATCGATCCCCAGCGGCAACTCAACGCGTACCGCGCGGTACGACGCGGACTGCGCGCTCACGATCGGCGCCAGGGCTACCGCGGCCCGATCAAGAACGTTCCTCAAGAAGAGTGGCTGTCGACACTCGCTGCGATCAGCGAATCCAACACAGAGGTCAGGCACGGTGAAGAAGAAGTCTATCGCGGGCTGGTCACGGCCATCGATGACAAAGAAGGCACTGCTACGCTTTCTCTGAGCGTCGAGATCGAAACAGTCCTGACGTTCGAGCAAACGAACTGGGCGCGCGTACCCGATCCAAAAATCGACGGCATCCTACCGCGCATCAAACGCATGAGTGAGGCACTGCATACCGGCGATCTGGTCTGGATCGAAAAGGTCGGAGACGAGTTTCAGTTGTTTCAGAGACCCTTGGCCGAGGGCTCTTTGGTCGCGGTCGACCTGGGCACAGGCCACCTGCAGGCGATGATCGGCGGTTACAGCTTCAACCGCAGCCAGTTCAATCGCGCGCTGCAGTCGCGACGTCAACCGGGATCCGGCTTCAAGCCATTCGTATACGCTGCGGCCATCGAGGGCGGCTACACACCGGCGAGCATCGTGCACGACACCGCGATCGTCTACGAAGATCAGAGCACTGGAATGGTGTGGAAGCCGGAGAACTACAGCGACAAGTTCTACGGTCCCATCACTCTCCGCAATGCTCTCGCGAAGTCGCGTAATGTCGCGACGATCAAGATTCTGAGCGATATAGGACTCGGTCCCGTGAAGCGTTTCGCGCGGCGCGTTGGCATTTCTTCGAAGCTCGAGAACAACCTCGGGCTGGCGCTCGGGAACAGCGAACTGACCTTGGGTGAACTGGTGCGCGGCTACACGAGCTTCGCCGCAGGCGGCCGGCTCATCGATCCGATCTATATCCTCGAGATCCGGGATCGCAACGGTGAAATCCTCGAAGAGAATATTCCGTTGCTGGCGAGCTTGACGGTCGACGATGCCGAGGATACGGCCATCCCCGACGAAGAAGAACTCGATCCCGGCCTCGCGGCCGAAGCCGAGATCGACGTCATTGCGGACCCAGTGGTCCTCGCAGGCCACACCGAGCAAAAGGACCATCTCCGCGACCCGAACAATCCATTCGATCCGATAACTGCGTACTTGATGACCGATATGCTGCGGGCCGTCGTCGAAGACGGAACCGGTCGGCGCGTGCGTGCGCTGCGCCGACCCGTCGCCGGAAAGACCGGTACCACAAACGATTTGCGCGACGCGTGGTTCATCGGCTTCACGCCCGAAATCGCTGCCGGTGTCTGGGTAGGCTACGACCAGGCCAGGAACCTGGGCAAGAACGAGACCGGGTCTCGCGCCGCAAGTCCGATTTTCCTGGACTATATGAAGACTTCACTGAAAGGCCATACCGTACGCGACTTCCCGGTACCCGACGGCATCGTGTTCTCGCGCATCAATCGCAAGACCGGATTGCGCGCTCTTCCGGGCGATCCCGATGCAGCGTTCCAGCCTTTCCGAGAAGGCACGGCTCCGCAGGAGACGAGTCCTTCCATCACGAAGACATCGCGACCGCGACTGGACTGAATTCGTGACGGATGCACCTCACGTCGCGATCCTGGGCGGAGGACATAACGGGCTGATCTGCGCCGCCTATCTGGCGAGAGCGGGCGCCCGGGTCACGGTACTGGAGCGTCGCGAGATCCTGGGCGGGGCGTGTGTGACCGAGGAATGCTGGCCCGGGTACAAGGTCTCCCGCGCATCCTACGTCGTCTCCCTTCTGCGCCCGCAGATCGTGCGCGACCTGCAGCTCGAAAGCTCCGGCCTGCGTCTTCTACCGCGCTCACCGTCCTCTTTTACTCCGCTGCTCGACGGCCGATCGCTGGTGCTGGGACCTTCGATGAGTGAGAACGTGGCGGACATCCGCAAGTTCTCGGCTCACGACGCGGAGATCTATCCCCGCTACGAGGCTCTCCTCGAGCGCATCGCAGCAGCCATCGAGCCAACTCTGGATGCGCCCGCTCCGGACGTACGCGTCCGTCGACCTGCCGATTTGAAGCCACTCTGGCTGGGCGCCCGTGCGGGTTTGAAGCTGGGTCGCGATCTGCCCAAGGCCGCTCGGCTTCTACTCGGCCCTGCGCGGTCATTGCTCGAAGAGTACTTCGATGCGGAACCGCTGCGAGCCACACTGGCGACGGACGCCGTGATCGGTGCGTTCGCAGCACCGAGCCAACCCGGAACCGGCTACGTGCTGTTCCATCACGTGATGGGTTCACTAGGCGGACATCGCGGCGTGTGGTCGTACGTCCAGGGCGGCATGGGAGCACTCACGGAAGCACTTGCAGATGCGGCACGTCGTCACGGAGCGGAGCTGCGCACCAACGCAGAAGTCGAGCAGATCGTAACCCGCAGTGGTCGAAGCGTAGGCGTGGCATTGGCGAACGGTGAGGAAATCAGATGCGATGCCGTTGTGTCGAGTGCAGATCCGGCGCGCACGTTTGCGAGCCTGGACGACAAGGCCGTTTTGCCCGAAGAATTCACCCGCGCGATCGCGGGCATCGACTACCGCAGCCCGGTCGTGAAAATCAACCTGGCCCTAAACGAACTGCCGAACTTCGCGATTGCGGACCGCGAAACACAACCGCTCACGGGTACCATCCACATCGGGCCTACGGACCTCGACGGGATCGAGCGAGCCTATGATGACGCCCACGCGGGTCGCGTTTCTGAACTGCCTGTCGTGGAACTCACAATTCCGTCGACGCTGGACCCGACCCTTGCCCCCGAAGGACGTTATGTGGCCTCCATCTTCTGCCAATACGCTCCCGCTCTGGCAAACGACGATCCGCGCTGGCCGAGTTTGCGCGACGAGATGCGAGACCGAGTGTTCGCGGCGATAGAGAGAGTCGCACCGGGATTCCAGAACAGCATCGAACACGCCGAAACTCTGGTAGCCCCGGACCTGGAGCGCGAGTTCGGCTTGACCGGCGGAAATATCTTCCACGGGGCCATGAGCATGGATCGCCTGCTGTTCATGAGGCCAGTTCCCGACTGGTCACGCTATCGCACTCCGCTCCCCGGGCTTTTCCTATGCGGCTCCGGAACGCATCCGGGTGGTGGAGTCATGGGCGCACCCGGACGAAACGCAGCGCTCGAAATTGCGCACGAACTGGGACTGAAGCGCTAGGGAATCTCTGCACAGGGAGGATTCGAGCGAGAAGCGGGAGTCGCCGCCTGAGCAAGAAGCGTGATCCGATCGCAGATCCGTAGATCTGCAAGGGGTCGCGCCACGCAGCGCAGGCGGATGCATCGCGCTTCGCAGCCGCAGCCTCCCTGTGCAGAGGTTCCCTAGCCGGCCTCAGAAGCGCGCCATCAGGAGTAGCGCGCTTCCTTGCCCTGGGATTCTCCATGAGTCTTCACGGCATCGCGTAGATCCGACAAGAACTCGTCCGCAACTTCGGCGTGTGCTGGCGAGAGCATCATGTGCAGAGCGTCTGGATTTCCCTGTCTGTCCAGGCACCAGCCGCGATCGTCCATCACATCGCCGATTGCCGCGATATCGTATTTGTCCGAACCAAAGGCGAATAACGTCATCTGCGGCTCGCCAATCACGTTCAATCCATCGATCTCGTTGATGCCCGCCTGGAATTTGCGGACCGTGTCGCGAACGACGCTGGCCAGACGAGTGTAACCCTCTTCGCCCAGATAGTTGAGAATCGCCCAGCCCGCCGCGATGGGTGCGGCCGGTCGTGCGCCCGCCATGGCGAACGAGCCGTAGATCCCGCCCGGCCACTCCGAATAAACGAAGAGCTGGTTCGCTTTCAGTGAAGCCTCATCGCGATGTGCGATCACAGAACAACCCTTGGTGGAGTAGCCGTACTTGTGCACATCAGCAGAGATCGTCGATACACCTTCCACTCGAAAGTCGAACGGGGGAATTGGCTCACCTATGCGCTCGAAGAACGGCAGCATGAACCCGCCCAGACATGCATCGGTATGGAAGGCAATACCGCGCTCGGCTGCGAGTCCAGCGAGTTCTTCGATTGGATCGATCACGCCAAACGGGTAACAGGGAGCGGAACCCACGACCATCGCCGTATCGTCGTCGATCAATTCGGCGGCCGCTTTGGGATCTGCTCGGTAGTCGTCGCGCAATGGAATCTGCACATGCTCCATGCCCAGGTAGAGCGCCGCCTTTGCAAACGCCGGGTGCGCGGAATGCGGCGCGAGCAACTTGGGACGGGTTACGCCCCGCTCCTTCTTTGCACGCTCGCGCGCCGTCTTCGAAGCCATGAGAATCGACTCGGTACCGCCTGAGGTCAGGCAGCCTCCGGCATTTTCGCCGCCGTTGAGTAGATTCGTCGTCATCGAGACGATCTCGACTTCCATCTCTCGCAGGCTTGGAAAGCGGAACGGGTTGAGCGCGTTCTCGTACAGGTAGAGATTATTCGCTTCGGACAGAACGGAATCCACCTCCTCACCCACCGGGTAGAGAAGGCTGAATGTGCGCGCGGCCCGCCAGTTCGCATCCTTTGCTTTGCGCTCTTCCATGCGCGCGAACAGCTCTTTGCGCTCAATGCCCTTCTTGGGGAGTGTAACGTCGCTCACAGGGTGGCTCCCGCGGTTGAAGCTTTGAACGCCTCAGCGGCTTGCTTGCGAAGTGTTTCATCACACAGAAAATCCAGAGCGGTCATGGCGAGTGCTTTCGCGCCGTCAATCAGGGCAGCATCACCCATCTCTCCACCGGACCACTCCGTGAATTCAGCGTTGTGGATCGTGCAGTTTGGTGGAGCCGAAGCGATCATCGGGTGAATCGAAGGCAAGCGATGACTCACATTGCCCATATCCGTACTCCCCTGAATCCCAGCGGGTAGTTTGTCGAACGGAAAGAAATCCCGCCCCAGACTTTCGGCGTTCGCCTGGAAGGCCTTCGCGAGAGGCCAACTCGTGTTCAAGTCCATGTAGTCCACGTCGCCCCACTCCATCTCCAGCCGCGCGCCGGTCGCCTCGGCCCCGCTGCGCAGGCAACCCTCGACGCGTTTCTTCAATAGCGCGAGTTCGGAAGCATCGGCGGCGCGCGCAACGAAGGATCCCTTTGCCAGTTCGGGCACGATGTTCGCCGCCTGCCCACCGTTGGTGATGATTCCGTGCAGTCGCTCCGTCACTTTGATGTGCTGGCGCAGCGCTCCGATCGCCTGATAGGCAATCACGAGCGCATCGAGCGCATTGATCCCGGCGGACGGCATGGCCGAAGCGTGCGCCGCACGGCCGTGATAGGAAACCTCGACGTAGGCGATCGCGATGCAGGGCATGGTCACGAGGTTGATCCCGGCCGGATGAATCATGAGCGCAGCATCGACACGGTCGAATGCACCTTCACGTGCCATCAGTTCCTTGCCACCACCGTGCTCCTCCGCCGGCGTACCCAGCCATCGAACCCGACCGGGCAACCGCTCCCCGAGCGCTGCTAGTACGAGACTCGCCCCGAGCGCCGATGTAGCAATCAGGTTGTGCCCGCAGGCGTGTCCGATCTCTGGCAACGCATCGTATTCCGATAGGAGTGCGACACATGGCGCGTTCGGATCGCCGAACTCCGCCTGGAGCGCAGTATCGAGACCGTAGACGCCGACCTCTACATCGAGTCCGCCGCGGCGACCGGTGTCAGCCAGTAGCTCAGCAGCCTTGAACTCCTCGAATGAGAGCTCGGGATTCGCGTGAATCTCGCGCGAAACGCTGATCAGGTCACCCCGCATCGCCTCGATCGCCTCGCAGATCTCTTTCTTCAACTCGGTCAGCACCATCGAGTTTCCTCCGTGGTAGAAGTATACGCAGGCTTGGCCTCAGCTTCGCAAGCCGGCGAAGAGGTCTTCGGTGTACCTGAACACTGACCCGGGCACTGGATGGGACAGAACCCGCGTGAGAGGATATGGCCTATGAGAGTACTGGGAGTAATTCTGGGAGTCGTGTTTGCGTTTTGCGTCGAGGCGGCCGAGTCCCTTCCGCCCGTGGGCTCTGTCGGAACCGAGGACGCAGTGCCGGAGAGCTCGGCACTGACCGGCAAGGAGATCTTTGCGCGCGTTCTGGAGAACCGATTACTGGCCTCCGATCAGCGAGAGACCCTGAGTTCTTCCGACGCCGCGGGAAACACGCAGGTCAGCGCGCTCCGATTGCGTTACAAGGACTTTCGCGATGCGGGTGAAGCCGCGGGCAAGCGCGTGCTTTCGAAATCCCTCCTCAAGTACACCAAACCCCGCGACATGAAAGGCTCGGGCTACCTGGTCATCCAAAACGAAGGCCGGCCGGACGACCAGTTCGTGTACTTTCCGAGCGCGCGAAAAGTGCGGCGAGTGAACCTGGGCGAGTCCATTCTGGGTACGGACTTTTCGATGGAGGACATCCTGCCGCGCGAACTCGAGGACAGCCTCTACAAACGCGTCGCCAACGAGACAGAGAAAGGCGAACCCTGCTATGTCATCGATGTTTTTCCGAAAGCAGATTCAGGATCACAGTACTCACGGCTTCGAGTCTTCGTCCACCGGGAGCACTGGATTCCGATTCGCACGCGTTATTGGGACGCCGCTGGCATCGAAGTCAAAGAGTACCGGGCGAATCCGGATGAGATCGAGACGATTCGAGGCATAGCAGTGCCTCGACAGTCCACGATGCGGAGCCTGCTGGACCAGACCAGAACCGAACGGGTCATCACCAAGCTCGAAACGGAGCCGGACTTGCGCGAGAGCATGTTCAGCATTCGGCGCCTGGAACGACGCTGAAACGGCCGATGCCTCAAAGACGCGCTTTGGTGAGACCAACGGGCAGACTGAAGTCATAGCTCCGGGGAGTATCGATTTCGTAGGCTTCCCGGACTTCTGCAGTCGCCGTGTCGAACATCTGGCGCAGTTGGGCCGATGCGGTGGGCGAAGTGCCACCTCGCTCGAGCCAATCGTCAAACTCGAGCCGCACTCGCCAGGCGTCCTGCGCTTCGACGCGCATCCCGGCTACTTCGCAGAATCCCCGCCACTGCGCCAGGTTGTGATTTCGCACATGGGATGAATCGCGCAGAATCTCAACCGCGTTCATGAACGTGTCCAGGAGCGGATCGTCGAGTGAGATCGAGTCGATGACTGCGAATATCCCTCCCGGTTTCAAGACTCGAGCTGCTTCACAGATTGCCTTCCCGATTGCGCGGAAGTGGTGAGGCCCCTGGCGCGCAACGACCAGATCGAAACACGCGTCCGGAAAAGGCAGGGCTTCTGCCAGGCCCTTTTGCAGGATCAGATTGTCGACACCTCGTTCCCGGGCCAGGTTCGCTGCGGCCTCCAACATCGCTTGTGTCAGATCCAGACCGACGACCTCCTGCACATGGGGAGCGAACGCGAGTGCGGTATGGGCGGTGCCGGTCGCCAGATCCAGTACCCGTTCGTGTCCCTTCAGTTCCGCTGCCTGGATCAGGCGTTCGAAGTCGGGTCCCGTGGAGAGCACACCGGCCACCGCGTACTGGTTCGCGGCTTCGCCAAAGCGCTTCTGGATCGATTGGTTGATGTCCATTTTGAGCCTCCCGGGCCTCGTCGTGCTTGTGAAATTACTTAACCACAGTTAATATATGAGTACGATGAATAAAGCAAGACGAGCCGATGCCATCGATGCGGGGCTGGAAGCACTTCAACGCTTGAGCGAGAGCTTTGCCGTGCGCAGAGAACAACTCGCCAGTTCTGCGGGACTCACGGAAGCCCAATGGCGGGTACTCGAGGAAATTTCCTCCGAGCACTTCATGCCTTCGATGTTCGCGCGCAGCCGCGATTGCTCACCGGCCGCGGTTTCGAAAACGATCCGGCAGTTGATCGACCGGGACCTGATTCGGGTTTCGATCGGTACTCGGGACGCGCGGCAGCGGGAGTACGGATTGTCCGGATCGGGAAGACGGGTCATGCGCGGTCTGAGAGCGCGACGGCAAGACGCGATCGACACCATCTGGGCAGACCTGGACCCAGAAGACCTGGAGGTGTTTACCCGCATAAGCGGGAACCTCGCGGATCGGCTCGAGCGCTATGCGGCGACTCGAAAAAGCAAACAAAAGGCGAAATAGATCGACAAAAAAATGGCCCGCCGAAGCGAGCCGAACCGTTTTCAATATCAAAGGACGGCGGCATTGTAGGGGAAAAGCTCAGGTTTGTCAAGGGCTTCCTGAGCAATAGCGGGCAACTGCTAGTTCAGGCCCCGCAACTCGGGAAAACGACTCCCGATGTACTGTTTCGAGCACCGAAAGCGGGTTTTTCAGTAATGGTGATTTCCCCTCAAAAACAATCAGGTAACGAGCATCCCTGTCCGAAAAGGCTGGCAGGGACCGAAGGGGGAACGGTCGACGGAGGTCGACATGTATCCGCGCACCGCCTGCCTGGCCGTTCTGGCCATTGCCTTCCTGCTCGAAGCTTCGGCCATGGCCGATTCCACCGGCAAGCTCAGGCTCACGGTGGACTCGCCTCAGAACAACACCGAGGTCGCTACGGAAGAAGGCCGCGTCTTCGTCTCCGGGCGAGCTCTCGCACTGGGTGGGAAGTCGGGCAAGTTCGACGTCGTCGTGGTCATTGACGTCTCTACGAGTACGGCTGCGCCATCGGGGGCCGACGTAGACGGAAACGGCGATACGGGTCGCAAGCAAGGCTCCTTCCTCTTCCCGTTCTTTACCTGGATGATTTCGACCGCGAGTACCGATCCCGGGGACTCGATCCTGGCCGCGGAGATTGCGGCCGCTCGCACTCTTCTCGATCAACTGGATCCAGAGACGACGCGGGTCGGCGTGGTGTCTTTCTCGGGCGACCGCCGACCCCAGACCCGCGACGCGTTTACCGCGGTGCCTCTGACCAGCAATTTCAAGAAGGTCGCGCGCGGACTCGACCGCCTGCTCGATGAAGGACCGCACGGTAAGACGAACATCGCGGCAGCGGTTCGGGCAGCTTCCGCCGAGCTTACCGGCGGCCTGGACGCGGCCAGCGAAACCCGGCCAGATGCCCGCAAGATCGTGCTCTTCATGACGGACGGCCAGCCGACCCTACCGGACCCGCGCTCGCGGATGAGTAATGCGCGACTCGCGATTTCGACTGCGCGCGACGAATCCCGCAAGGGCATTCGCTTCGACACATTCGCAATCGGCAAGGTCGCCACGGCCGATCCGCTGGTCACCGAGGAGATGGCCTCCGTGAGCGAGGGCGTATTCACGCCGGTGGCGCATCCGGCCGATCTGATCGCCGCCTTCGAGGACCTTGATCTGGCCGACATCCAGCGCCTGGAGATCCGCAACAAGACGACGGGCAGGCTGGCCAGCGACGTGCTTCTGGACGCGGATGGGAGCTTTTCGGCATTCGTTCCGCTCGCCGAAGGCATCAATCAACTGGAAGTGAGCGCTCTGTCGACCGACCAGTCTCGGGGCGTGATCCGGGTGGATGTGAACTTGATGGGTGAGGCGAATTCAAAGCCCCTTCCGGCTCGCATCCTGAAGCGCCGCGCGCGTCTACTCGAGAACAAGCTTCTGGTCGCCCGCGAGCGTCGCGTGGCGATCGAGACCGAGCGCGACGACAGTCTGCGCAAGGAGCTCGGAGCCCAGATGGAAGCGGCGCGGCTGAAGCGCAGCCGGGACCTGGACGTGCAGGTCGAGGAACAGGTACCCGCCAGTCCAAGGGACTGATTTCGATCCAGCGCGCCTTGCAGCGCGCGTCGGCGTCGGTGGAAGCCTATACTGAGGCTCCCTGGGGAGGGGAGTACAGTGGACGCCTATCTGAAACTCCTGGAGCACGTTCGCAAGAACGGAAACCGCAAGGAAGACCGTACGGGTACCGGAACGCTCAGCGTATTCGGCTGGCAGATGCGTTTCGACCTCGCACAGGGATTCCCCGCACTCACGACCAAGAAGCTGCATCTGCGGTCGATCTTCCACGAACTTCTCTGGTTCCTGCGTGGAGATACGAACCTGGCCTATCTGCACGAACACGGGGTGAGTATCTGGGACGAGTGGGCCGACGCGAATGGGGATCTCGGTCCGGTCTACGGTTCGCAGTGGCGCTCCTGGCGCTGCGCCGATGGCAGTACGGTCGATCAGATTTCGCGGGTGATCGATCAGATCCGCAGCGATCCCAATTCACGCAGACTGATCGTGAACGCCTGGAATGTCGGCGAACTCGACGAGATGGCTCTGCCGCCCTGCCACCTCTTGTTCCAGTTCTACGTCGCCGATGGGCGACTCTCGTGTCAGCTGTATCAGCGCAGCGCTGACATCTTTCTCGGTGTGCCTTTCAACATCGCCTCGTACGCGCTGCTCACTCACGCGATCGCGCAGGTGACCCAGCTGGAGGTCGGCGACTTCGTGCACACTCTCGGAGACACACACTTGTACCTGAACCACCTCGATCAGGCCGACGAGCAGCTTTCGCGCGAGCCCTACGCTCTGCCGATACTCAAACTCAATCCCGAGGTGCAATCGATCTTCGACTTCGGCATCGACGATATCGAACTCGTGGACTACCGCAGCCACCCGGCGATCAAAGCGCCGATCGCCGTTTGAGAAGTGCTTTCGCTGATCGCAGCGGTCGCGCGAAATCGCGTCATTGGCACAAGGGGCGAACTGCCCTGGCGCCTGCCCGAAGATCTCGCGCACTTCAAACGCACCACGCTGGGCAAGCCGGTGATCATGGGACGCCGAACCTTCGAATCGATCGGCCGGCCCCTGCCAAAACGCGAAAACCTGGTCCTGAGTAGAGATCCTGGGTTTTCGCCGGAGGGCGTGGTCGTAGCTCACAGTCTGGAGCGCGCCATCGCATTGACTGCGAACGCACCGGAGGCTTTGGTGATCGGCGGTGCGGCTTTGTATGCAGCGGCCCTTCCGCTGGCGCGAACTTTCTACCTGACAGAGGTCCACGCCGACGTTGCGGGCGAAACGCTGTTTCCGAGCTTCGACCGCACGCAATGGCGGGAAACCTGGCGACGCGATTTCTCGGCCGATGAGCAACACGAATACGCCTTCAGCTTGCTCACCCTGGAGCGGCGCGAATAGCGATCAGCTGCAATACTCGAAGTATGGAACCGGGGATCGAAGGTGGATGTCAGTGCGGCAAGATCCGCTACCGCATCGAAGGCCCGGAACCGCCCATCGCAGCGTGTCATTGTACGGAGTGTCAGCGTCAATCCGGTAGCGCTTTCGGCATGAGCATGATCACACCGCGGGAATCCTTCACGCTGACCGCCGGGGAACCGCGCAGCTTCGAGCGCCAAACAGACTCTGGCAAGACCGTCGAGTGTTTCTTCTGTGCGGATTGCGGCACACGGATCCATCACATGCCCATTTCCATGGCGACCACCGTCAATATCAAACCGGGCACGCTCGATGACACGCGCTCGCTGAAGCCGCGGCTCCACGTCTGGACATCGAGCAAACAAGACTGGGTCGAGATTCCCGAAGACGTCCGGCAATTCGACAAGAACCCGGGCGGCAGCTGAGTTCTTGCGTTTCGGCGTCGTAATCCTACCCGAGGAACGTTGGTCCGTGATGCGGGAACGCTGGCAGATGGTCGAGCAACTCGGCTCGATCACGCGTGGACCTACGACCACCTCACCTGGCGCAATCTGCGCGATGGTCCGTGGTTCGGCGCCGTTCCTACATTGGCCGCTGCGGCCCTGGTCACGTCTCGAATCCGCCTGGGAACTCTGGTTGCGTCGGCCAACTTCCGCCACCCGGTGCCCTTCGCCAAGGAGTTGATGACACTCGATGACCTGAGTCACGGTCGGTTCACTCTGGGAGTTGGCGCGGAGCCAGAGGTGCTGAACCAGATCGCTCGAGAGCTCGGACAGGGCCTAAATCAGAACTTTTTTTCTATTTCAGCTACTTGAGAGATTTTCGCCAGGTTTTTCGCCGGCAGTGAAGCACTTCACAGCGGAAGAACCCCGATCCCCCGATGATCCTTATCAGAAGGCGGGCTGACCCGCCGTGGAGGATTGGAATGCGACGCTGCCTGAGCCCGACCGACGTTATTGCTGGAATCATGCTGCTGACGGGAATGCTCTTGATCGCCGGGCAGACCTGGGCAACGGAGCCACAGACTCCAACCCCCGTACACCAGACCCTCCCCACGACCGCTAGCGGTCCATTGTCCCAGTCGGGTCCACAGCCGTTTACTCCCGCCTGTCTGGAACAGACTTTCCACCCGCAGCCTGCGTTGTTCTCGCCCTCAGAAACAACGCCGGTGAAATCCGGCCCTGCCAAGTGCAGGTCGGATTTGGAGAGTTGAACCACTAGCCCCTCCCCCTCAACCCGGTTCACACCACCCGTCTCCCCTCCCAGCCGGGTCGAGGGAGGAACCCACTTCGACTCAACCGCCCGGAAGAAGTGTTTCGTGGCGCCTAAGGAAGTCGCGGCCGACACGACCGGGAGCGCCGTAGCTGTAGTGCCCGTCGTGCATCAAGCCTTTGAAAGCCGCTTGTAGGCGTTCGTCATCCGGCGTGTATCCGGGCGCTCCGTCTGCATACTCCAGCAGTTCGCGAACCAGTTCGAGGATTTCGTCGGCCGTGTTGTCGACCAATCGATAACCCGCTTCATCCCAGTCTTCGTCGTAGCGGAAGCTCTCGACCGAAGAGTCGAATATTCCCTTGAAATCGAGATAACGCGCCTCCGTTTCAGACCACACCAGTTTCGGAATTCCAATCATGGGGTTGCCACAAGGCACCACGACCGACAACGGAACCTGGTTCGCTTGCGCCGACGGCACACCGAATATCGGCGATAGATTCGCCAGCCCCGATGCACTGCCGAGAAAACACCTTGCACTGGCGCACAGAAAGACATCCATCCAGTCCGACTTGGCGTCGCTGAGGGCATAATCGACGACATTGCGCATCGACGGCAGCGGCTTCATCGTCGAGTCGCCGAGTCGAATACACCAGCCACCGCGACTGACGATCTCCTCGATTGCGGGAATAAAGGTAAGAGCGTCGGCGTTTCGGAAGTTCTGTTGGTCTTTGGGAGCAAATCCGCTCTCGCGGCAGTGAGCGGCGACAAACCACGCTCCCTCGGGCACACCGAGTTCCCGCAACACTCGCTCGCCGCGACGTCGATGTTCCGAAGTCAACTCGAGCAACGGAGCGCGATCTCCCCAGTCCGTGAGGATTCTGCCGTAGGTCGCGGTCGATTTCTGCACAGTCGCGTAGGCCTGGGTGTCGTAGATCAGTCGCGGGTCCTTCGCGAATGGCCACAGCAACCACGTGAGGAGCGGCGAACGGACGATGCGTAGATACTGCGCCCAGTATTCGAGCATGCTCGCATTGGCGATCCGATCGGGTCTGACCAGGACAATCTCGCGGAAATCAGGCCTGAGATCGAGTCGCCCTTCTTTGATGAACAGATCGGGCTCAGACGCCAGATGGCCGATACGTCCGGTTGTAAAAGCCACAAAGCGAAAATCGAACAAGCGCTGTAACAAGAGAACGGGCAAGCCAAAAACACGCCGCGCCAGGGACTGATACCAGCGCTCCAGGCGCCGTCCGATCCGCCCCAACAGCGTGCGCTTCAACTCCGAGGCTCCCAGTGCTGCGCTGTCTCGCAGGATTGACCCATTCACCCGAAGTTACGATCTCCGGATGCCCGGCGCACGCTCTCGGCGCCGGGCTTCAAGGGGATCCACGCCGGAGCATTTTCGACCCTTCTGCCTGAAAAGGGTGTAGAAGAGGACTCTGGCAGTTTCGCTTTTCCAACAACGGCTAGAGGCACGCCATGGAACAGCTCACCGGGCTCGATACCAGCTTTCTCAACCTCGAAACTCCGACCACCTACGGCCACGTTTCCGGTCTGGCGATCTTCGATCCATCGACCTCCCCAGGTGCACCGGCAAGCTTCGAAGACATCAAACAACTAATCAGCGATCGAATCCATCTTCTACCGCCGTATCGCCGCCGACTGGTGGAGGTTCCGCTGGGATTGGATCATCCCTACTGGATCGAGGATCCGGATTTTGACCTCGATTTCCATGTGCGAAACATTGGCCTGCCACCTCCGGGCGATGCGCACCAACTCGCTGAACAGGTATCCCGCATCGTCGCTCGCCCTCTGGATCGCAGCCGTCCGCTCTGGGAGCTGTATGTGATCGAGGGCCTCGAGAAGGGACTCTTCGCACAGCTTACGAAGATCCATCACTGCGCGATCGACGGCGTTTCAGGTGCGGAGATCCTCACAAGCCTGCTCGACCTCGACCCGGTTCCGCGCATCGTTGATCCACCCCGGCGCGCCTGGCGTCCGGAACCGGAACCTTCACAATTGGAGATGCTCGCACGTGGACTCTGGGCGGTTGCGGGGACTCCTCGCAAGGCCTTCCGTCTCGGACGCGACTCCTTGCGCAATCTTCCCGCGCTCACCAGATCCCTTGGATTCGGCGAGCTTCCGGGAACTTCGGTGATTCGCCGGATCGCGGGACGCAAACCCGACGAACTGCTCTCGGAAGCCTCGACCCGTGCACCGCGCACGCCATTCAATGATCGCATCACGCCGCATCGGCGCTTCGCGTTCGGCTCGGTGCCGCTCGCGGACGTGAAGGACATCAAGAGCCAGCTGGGCGTGACGGTCAACGACGTGGTCCTGGCGCTGTGTTCTGGAGCCCTACGTCGCTATCTGCTCGAGCAGAAGGAACTGCCTGCAGATCCGTTGATTGCGATGGTGCCTGTCTCCGTGCGCACCGAAGAACAGGCGGGAAGTTTCGGCAATCAGGTTTCAGCCATGAGTGCGTCACTGCACACTGATGTTTCCGACCCTTTGATTCGCCTGGCGAGGATTCACGAATCCATGAGGATCGCGAAGGAACAGCACAATGCGCTGCCCGCAACACTGCTACAGGATTTCGCGCAATTCGCGCCGCCCGCCGTTGCGGCTCGCGCGGCTCGTGTGATCGCGCGGGCGACCGTTGCGGATTGGATCGACGTGCCGTTCAACGTCGTGATCTCAAACGTACCGGGACCGCAGTTCCCGCTCTACGGAGTGGGCTCGAGGCTCGTAGGCAACTACCCGGTATCGGCGATCAACGACGGCGTGGGTGTGAACATCACAGTGCAGAGCTACAACGGAAGTCTCGATTTCGGAATCATCGTCTGCAGGGAACTGATGCCGGACGTTTGGGACCTGATGGACTTCTTGCACGAGTCGCTCGAAGAACTCAAGGAAGCCGCGAAACAGACCGCCGAAGCCGAATAGTTTCCCGGCCTGCAATCGGAAACGGAACGCCGTCTATCGGTAGTTTCCGAATTCGAGTTCGATTCCGTAGTCCTGACTCTTCAAAAAGGTGATGACTTCCTGAAGGACGTCCTTGGCGGGACTCGATACCCGCAACTCTTCGCCCTGAATCGCGACCTGCGCCTTCTTGAACTTCTGCGCTTTGACTTCCTTGACGATCTTCTTGGCGGTATCCGAGTCGATGCCCTGGATGAGCGAGATCTTGCGCCGCACGCGACCGGCCCCGGCAGGTTCATCTTCACCCATGTCCAGGTTTCGGACCGGCACTTTGCGTTTGATCAGCTTCTCGCGAAGCACCTCGATCACTGTCTTGACGCGAAACGCGTCATCGCCTTCGATCGTCAGCGATGCCGCCTTTCGTTCGAATTCGATCGTGCATTTCGAACCGCGGAAATCGTAGCGCTGAGCAATCTCTTTTCGGGCCTGATTGCTGGCATTGTCGACTTCTTGGAGATCGACCCCGGTGGATACATCGAATGAATACTGTGGCATTGCGCGACTATAGCGGCTCTTGCCCAGGACTACCCATGCCTGCAGCGTCGGAACTGCATTGATCTCCCGAAGAGCCTGCCCGAAAATCCAGGAGTCGGCGCCGCCCTGGCCCGACCCGCGCGAGGCACTTCCGCCCGCGTAGGACACCCCGCGGGGACGCAAGAGCCCCCGCGAGAGGAGAATAGAATGCACCATCGACACTGGCGCCGTGCGCGCAGACACTACGAGTGGGCCGCCTGCGGACCCGACATCGCCGGCGAAGAGCGCCATCGGAGCACTTCGCCACGCGGCTGCAAAACCGTGTTCTCCAGCCGCCGTGAGCAGGATTCCGTGTTCGGATCCTCGGGACTCGGCACGAGGCGGCCCCTCCGCTTTCTGGCCCACCGCCTCGATCTGACTCAGGATCAGGTCAATGAGGCGTCACGCATCCTGGAACGCCTGAAAATCGAGCGAGAGCAATCCGCCGTCGATCTGCGGCGTGCCGCAGCCGACGTCGCCGATGCGTTCGACGCCGATACCTTCGACATGGAACGCACGGATGCGGCCACGCAGAAGCGGGTCGAAGCCGCTCGCGCCGTACAGCGTGCGGTCGCCGTCACATTGCGGGAGTTTCACGAACTCCTCGATGAAGATCAGCGCTCGCATCTGGCGACACTGATCCGGACGCGTGCGATTCGCTTCTAGCGGGTTGCAGAAGAGCACTGAACCGAGACAAGCGAACGAAAGATGCCGGGGTGCGCGTTCGCGCACCCCGGTCGTCTGCCAGGGAATCTCTGCACAGGGAGGATTCGAGCGAGAAGCGGAAGTCGCCGCCTGAGCAAGAAGCGTGATCCGATCGCAGATCCGTAGATCTGCAGAGGGTCGCGCGACGCAGCGCAGGCGGATGCATCGCGCTTCGCAGCCGCAGCCTCCCTGTGCAGAGGTTCCCTAGAGGTCCGACACCTGCGGTTTGCGCCCGATCCAGGGCTGAGCCTGTTCGAGCTGTGCAGCCAATCGAAACAGGGTTGCTTCGTCCGCATAGCGACTTGCGAACTGCATTCCGAGTGGAAGACCATCACTGCTTTCGAATAGTGGTACCGACATCGCGGGTTGGCCGGTGAAATTGAAGGGCGGAGTAAACGGGAAGACCGTAGCCTGTCTGCGACTCACCTCGCGCGGTTTCAAGTTCACTGGATCGATATGCCCGATCTGCGGTGGCGGTGTTCCCATGACCGGACTGAGAAATACATCGACATCCTCGAATAGCGACAGGACCTCGCGATTCAATTCGCGTAACTTGCGCCAACCGGCCATGACGACTTCGCCCGATAGCTTCTGTCCCGCACGAATTCCCGCCCAAGTAAGCGGTTCGAGTTCGTCGGGTTCGGGCTCGCGGCCGACCCGCTCACTCATCTCCTTGAGATTCGCTGCCGCATTGGCCGCCGCTACGGCGGACTGCGCGCGGTAGAGTTCCCGATAGTCCACACCCAGACCTCGCTCGATGACCTCGTGCCCCAGTTCTTCGAGCAGACTCACCGTCATCTCGAAGGCTCTCTGGTTCTCCTCGTGAATGGCCACACCTCGCGGCGTCTCGCTGGAATATGCAATCCGCAACCTTCCCGGTGCGGTACTGACTTCGTCCAGATAGGGCCGCTCCTTGGGCGGTGGTGCGTAGGGTGATGACGCTTCGGGATAGCCAGTCGCGTCGAGCATTGCCGCGCTATCGCGCACGCTACGCGAGACGACGTGATCCACCGAGAACCCGAGCGCGCGAGCACCGTCACGCTGACCATTTGGATTGCGGTCGCGTGTCGTCTTCAACCCAAACAGCCCGCAACACGCCGCGGGGATGCGGATCGAACCCAGGCCGTCACTAGCATGGGCGAGCGGAACCATACCCGCGGCCGTCGCCGAAGCGGCCCCTCCCGATGAACCGCCCGAGATGTGCTCGGGATTCCAAGGATTGCGACAGGCCCCGAGCAGCGCCGACTCGGTGGTTCCGGTAATACCCAACTCGGGTGTATTGGTCTTGCCGAGGATCACCACTCCGGCCTTGCGATAGCGACGCGTGAGTTCGCTGTCTTCCGTGTCGAATTCGTGTTGCAGAAAACGGCTGCCACTGGTTCTGGGCATGCCCGCTACCGCACACCCGAGATCTTTGATCAGAAACGGCACACCTCGGAAGGGTCCGTCCGGCAACTCGGATGCTGCACTCTGACGTGCGTCGTCATAGGCTTTGTGCACGATCGCATTCAGCATCGGGTTGTGGCGCTCGATCCGGGCGATCGCCTCCTCGACCAGTTCCGCGGGCGAAACTTCGGAGTTTCGCACGAGTTCCGCGAGGCCCAGACCGTCGTACTGACCATACTCCGAGAATCCCATCTGCCGCTCCTCCGACCGTTCATCGGTCCTGCCCAGTCTAACAGGCCGCCGGAAGTGCCCGGTGCGGTTTGATCCGGCGGGTCGGGTCTGAGACAGTGGACCGTCGGCAGTAGCCGCCACACACCAACCACATTTGAAGGGGAGCGAACGAGTGTCCGGTCCGCTTACAGGATTCAAAGTCATCGATGCAACGGCGATGATCTCGGGTCCGATCGCAACCCGCATCCTCGCCGACCAGGGCGCGGACGTCATCAAGATCGAGCCGCCTGGCATCGGTGACCTGGTGCGTGCTTTTGGTTCGCATCGCAACGGCTTTCCCGCGATCTTCCTCACCAGCAACCGCAACAAGCGCTCAGTCGTGCTCGATCTGAAACAGACGAGAGGGCTCGAAGTGCTGAAACGATTGGTGGCCGACGCGGACGTTTTCGTTCAGAACTTCCGACCCGGAAAAGCCGAACAGATGGGAATAGGCGAAGCCGATCTGCGCGCGGTGAAGCCCGACCTCATCTACGTGTCGATCAGCGGTTTTGGTGAGTCTGGCCCCTACTCCGACAAACGTGTGTACGATCCAGTGATCCAGGCCCTCTCCGGTCTGGCGGCCGTTCAAGCCGATTGGAAGACCGGGCGACCGCAGATGATGCGTCTGATCATCCCCGACAAGCTGACCGCCCTGACCGCAGCTCAATCGATTACGGCCGCCTTGCTCTCGCGAGAGCGCACCGGAAAAGGCCAGCACGTCAAGCTCGCGATGCTCGATGCGATGGTCGCGTTCCTGTGGCCCGAAGCGATGGCCCGACACACCTTCGTCGATCACGACGATACGCGCGATCGACGTCTGGCGAAGGATCTGGTCTTCGAGACGGCCGACGGATACATGACGGTAGGCGCGGTTTCCGACGAAGAATGGCGGGGCTTGTGCCTTGCACTCGAGCGGCCGGACTGGCTGGAAGACGAGCGTTTCCAGACGGCCGTCGGACGCATCCAGCACATCGACGATCGTCTGAACATGACCGAAGAAGTGACCCGCGAGCGAACGACCGACGAATGGCTCGAGCGCTTCGACGCGCGCCAGGTACCGTGTGCACCCATTCGCAATCTTGACGAACTCTGGCACGACCCACAGATCGTCGAGAACGAGTTGATCGTCGAAATGGACCACCCGGTCGTCGGGCGCATCCGCCAACCACGCCCCGCAGAACGCTTCGATGCCACGCCGTCGGAGATACGGCTGCCCGCTCCCGCACTCGGCGAACACACCGAAGAGGTGCTTGCGGAAATCGGGTTGGATCGGACGGAGATCAACGAATTGAAAGACGCGAAAGTCCTGGGATAGAGGGAAATTCCATGCCAGACCTACTCGGGCTCTCTGCCCGCTTTATCGACGAAGGAATCTACGAGGGCCCCGGCTCAGTCAATCGCACGACCGCCGAGCTTTCTGAGGTCGCCGATCAAATCGCTGTGGTCGAAGCCTTCTCGCACGTGGTGGCATTCGATACCGGTGAAGGGCTGGTTTTGTTCGACACGAGCCTGGAAGCCTTCGCCGAGGGGATTCTCAAGTCACTGCGGAGTTGGAGCGAAGCTCCAATCCACACGATCGCCTACACCCACGGTCACGTGGACCACGTGGGTGGAACCCAGAGGATGATCGAAGAAGGACGAAGAGCGGGCCACGGCCAGCCGCGCATCGTCGGACACGAGAACCTGCCCGATCGCTTCGAACGCTATCAGTTCACGAACGGCTACAACGGCGTGATCAATGCCCGCCAGTTCGGGCGCGTCCGAACGCTCGGAGGCATGGTGGCGGCCGAGACCGTCCAATCCTTCGGTCCCAGCACCTGGGTGCGCCCCGATACGACCTTCCGCGACCGTCTGCGCTTGCAGGTCGGAGAACTCGATATGGAGTTCCGTCACGCCAGAGGCGAGACGGACGATCACCTCTGGGCCTGGATTCCCTCGCGCAAGGCGATCTGCGCGGGTGACTTCATCACCTGGGTGTTCCCGAACGCCGGTAACCCGCAAAAGGTGCAACGCTTTCCGCTCGAGTGGGCGAAAGCACTTCGCGAAATGTCTGCGCTGGGCGCGGAGTTGTTACTGCCCGCACACGGTCTTCCGGTCGCCGGTGAAACCCGCATTCGA
The DNA here is from genome assembly GCA_024226335.1 of bacterium. Lineage (NCBI taxonomy): Bacteria > bacterium. Next base: position 28,671 of record JAAELY010000333.1, on the reverse strand, counting down.
GGCATGCTCGATGACATCGCGCGGGCACTCGAGATCCTCGTAGAGCAGACACTCGAACTGATGAACGGCGGCGCGCGTCTCGATCAGATCGTGCACGAGGTCAAGCTTCCCGACGAGTTGCTTCAAAAACCCTATCTGCGTCCCGTCTACGACGAACCGGAGTTCGTGCTGCACAACATCTGGCGACTCTATGGTGGCTGGTACGACGGAAATCCAGCCCATCTCAAGCCGGCTCCGGCGCAGGTGCTCTCGAACGAGATCGCGCAACTGGCCGGTGGCATCGACGTTCTCATCCAGCGCGCCCAGGACCTCGCCGAAGCCAGCGAGTTCCGACTCGCTTGCGAACTAATCGAGATGGCCACACTCGCGACTCCGTCCGACCGCAGTGCACACGCGGCCCGGGCCGAAATCTATGCAGCGCGACGCAGGGGCGAACTCTCGCTGATGGCCAAGGGAATCTACGGTCACGCGGCCCGCGAATCAGAGAGCCTGGCGAAGGATTGAAGACAATACCGCTCAGCCCCCGACGCGTCGCTTCTGACCTTCCCAATACGGCTCGCGCAGGTCCTTCTTCAGGACCTTTCCGCTGGCGTTTCGCGGTAGTTCGGCGATGAACTCGACCTGGCGAGGCACCTTGTAGCCGGCAATCCGGTCACGCGAGTGTGCGATCACCTCGTCGACGCTCAGACTCGTACCTGGCTTGGTCACTACGAAAGCCAGGATGGCCTCGCCAAACTTCGCGTCGGGAATCCCGATCACGGCCGCGTCGATGATCGCTTCGTGTTCGAACAGGGCATTCTCGATCTCGCGCGGGTATACGTTCTCGCCACCGGAAACGATCATGTCCTTGATGCGATCCTGGATGTAGATATAGCCTTCTTCGTCCATGATCGCGGCGTCGCCGGTGTGCATCCAACCGCCTTTCAACGCCTTCTCGCTGGCCTCGGGCAGGTTCCAGTACCCCTTCATGATCTGTGGACCGCGCGCGATAATCTCGCCGACTTCGCCCCGCGCCACCTCCACATCGTTCTCGTCGACGATTCGCACATCAGTACCCGTGATCGCGCGACCCGCTGAGAGCAGGAGTTCGGATCGCCCGGCGAGCGCCGCCACGTGATCTTCTTCGGTCAATACGGTGACGGCGGCCGTGGTTTCAGTCATGCCGAATCCCTGGTGGAAACCGCATCCGAAGACTTCCATGGCTGTGCGCAGCGTGTCTTCCGCAATCGGGGAAGCGCCGTACGTAATGATCTTGAGCGATGGATAGCGACGCTCCGCCACGTCGGGCACCATGACCAGGCACGCTTGGATCATCGCGGGCACCAGTGTGCACCACGAGATATCGCCTTCCGACAATTCACGTACGACCGCCGCTGGATCGAAATCCTCTTGAATCACGAGGGTTGCGCCGGAAATGATCGCCGCCATCACCGAGATGGCTGCGGCCGCGTGATACATCGGTGCGACGATCAACGTGCGACTGCCGGGTCCGGGACGGATGGTCAACGAAGTCATTAGTTGCGACACATTCGAAATGACCGCATGGTGCCGCTGGATCGCACCCTTGGGATGCCCCGTCGTGCCGCTGGTATACATCTGGTACAACTCGTTCCGATCGGTAATCTCGCGACCCGGGTCGGTTTCCGCTTGTTCGCCCACCCAGCCCCGATACGATTCCCATCCTTGGGGTACGTCGCCGAGCGCGATGAAGGTCTTCGCGCTCTTCAGTTTGTCGCGCACCGAATCGATGCCCTTCGGATGGTCACCTGCGGCAATCACCAGCTTCGCTTCCGCGTCGTTGATGATGTACGCCCACTCCGGTGGCGCGAGTCGATAGTTCAGGGGCACGGGCACGGCGCCCACTTTCGCCGCGGCGAAATTCATCAGGGCCATGTCGATCGAGTTTTTCGACAGATAGGCGAAGCGATCGCCGACCTCGAGACCGACGGACACCAGTCCATTGGCCAGACGATTCGCCTCCACATTCGCCTCTGCATAGGTCATGGAATGCGAACCCTGGATGGCGAACTCCCTATCGGGTCGAACTCTCGCGTGATACTCGATGAAATCGTGTAGGCGCATCAGGTGATCGTGCCTCCGCCGTCAATGACGATCGTCTGTCCGGTAATGAAGCTTCCCGACGCGGAGGCCATGAAGACGGCCGCGCCGGCGACTTCTTCGGGCTCGCCGATTCGTCGCAATGGATAGTTTTTGACCGTCTGTTCGTAGATCACCGGATTCTCCCAGAGCGCGCGCGCGAAATCAGTGCGGATGAGTCCGGGTGCAATGCAATTGATGCGCACGTTCTTGGGACCCCATTCGACCGCCAGGTTTCGCGCAATCTGCATATCAGCCGCCTTCGAGATCCCGTACGCGCCTAGCTCCCGGGATCCGATCAAACCCCCGACCGACGAAACGATGATCACGGAGCCGTCACCATGCTCGGCCATCTCGGGAATCACCATCTGACACAGCCAGTGATTGCTGCGAATATTGCAGTTCATGACCTTGTCGAACGCGCTGTCGGGAATATCCTGGCTCGTGCCAAAGTACGGATTCACCGCCGCGTTGCACACACAGACATCGATCTGACCGAACGCCTTGCGGGCCTCGTCGACCAGATTCTGCAACTCCTCCTTGTAGGAGATATTGCAGGCGACTGCGATCGCCTCGCCGCCGCGTTCGCGGATGCCTTCGACCACGTTTTCACAGGCGTCGAGTTTGCGACTCGAAACGACCACGCGGGCGCCGTGCTGCGCCATGGCTTCGGCAATAGCCTTGCCAATGCCCTTCGACGATCCCGTGACGACCGCGACCTTTCCGCTCAGATCGAATAGTTTCTGCACATCGGAACTCCCATGTCCGCGGAAGATGAGTCATTGTCTCACGTCCGGGGCAATAGCTCTACAAGCCTCGAGTATGTGCGTTATTCTGACTACGGAGGATCTCGATGCTGCGCTCGTTGGACCGTGGATTGTGGGTGATCGATCACCCTTTGAAGATCGGGATTGCCGAATTCGGAACGCGAACGACCGTCATCAGGCTGAGGGACGGATCCCTATTCGTTCATTCTCCCGGGCCGCTCAGCGCTGCGTTGCGTCAAGCCCTGAGCACTCTCGGACCCGTAAAATTCGTGGTCGCACCCAACAAGGTTCACCACTTCTTCGTCGCCGAAAACATGCGGAGCTACCCGGATGCCCAACTCCACCTGGCACCGGGACTGGCCGAGAAAATCTCGGATCTCCCCAAGGGCCAGACATTGAACGACGAGGCTCCCGAAGGTTGGGCGTCTGACCTGGACCAGATCTGGGTGCGCGGCTCCGACTTCCTGGAGGAGGTCGTGTTCCTGCACCCCGCAACTCGCACACTCGTATTGACCGACCTCGCGTTCAACTTCCATGGCGCCGAAACCCGCACCACGCGCATCTTTCTGCGCCTCGTAGGCGCCTACAAGCGCTTCGGCCCGTCGCGAATCGCACGTGTCTCGATGCGGGACAAGAAGGCGATTCGCGCTGGTATCGATCGAATCCTCGAATGGGATTTCGATCGCGTGATCGTCACACACGGGGATGTTCTGGAAACCGGAGGCCGCCAGGCTCTGCGCGAAGCCTACGCGCGCATCGGCTGAAATCCCGGACGGGCGGCGGAAATCGGATGGGAAACCTCTGCGTTCCGGTCTATTTCGACTTCGCCTCTTCGATCTGTTTCATCGCCCACACGGTGATGGAGCGCATGAAACCCGACTTGGCGCAGCTCGAAATCGAGTTGAAATGGCTTCCAGTCGACCTGACCCGTTTCTCGTCATGGAAGCGCGGAGCCCGGAGCAAAGGCGTGGGAAGTGAGAACGTTCGGCGGGTTTCGCGCGACCTCACAGTCCTTGGCGACGATTCCTGGTTGCTCGAACTCCAGGAGCAGACAGAACGCTGCGTGGAAGCCGAGGTCACCGGAGTGCCTACATTCATGCTCGACGGCTGGCCGATTGGCGGTATCCAGACCGACGACACGATGCGCGACCTCCTGGGTCGATTCGCCGCCAAGATGCAGGCCTGAAAGGGCTTGGCCTCCCAGCTGAAATCGGATACGATTTTCTTCAACTGGGAACGCTCTGCGAGAGGAGGCACATCGTGACGACTTGTCGATCCATAACGACGCACTTCGTTGTGACTTGCGCCTCCGAGCGTTCCTGACCCGGGCAGCCTGATTCAACAGGGCTGAGGATCCGGAGCTTCTACGAGTGGCGGCGTATGTCCGCGGCTCGTTCCCGTCACCTGTACGGAGGCTCCATGCCCGGAAAACACGGTACCGACCTGTCTCAGGCCGGCTTCACTCGCGGCCAACTCGCTTTGGCGGAGCAGTCCGCACTCATGCAGACATTCGGCGCCGACGGCCTCATTACAGAGGTTCTCGGCGTCATCGGCGATGGCAAGGAGGCGACCGTCTACGCGGTTCGTACGGCGCCCCATACGGGTGTCGAGCGCGCAATCGCCAAGGTGTACCGGGCCCAGCGCTTCCGCGCGTTCGCGAACTCAGAACTCTACGACGCCGGTCAAAACAGAGGCGATGCGCGGTCAAATCGCGCCATGCGCAACAAGACCCGCAAGGGTCGATTGATGGCCCACCACGACTGGATCGGGCGCGAATGGGAAAACCTGTGCCTGCTATTCGACGCGGGCGCGGATGTACCAGAGCCGTATGAACGAAGTGCAGACGCCATCTTGATGGAGCACATCGGCACACCCGATGCGGTCGCTCCCCTACTTCAGCACGTCAGATTGAGTGCGGAAGAAGCTGAAGCGGCTTTGAACGCATTGCTTCAGAACATCGAGAGGTTTTTGCGCTGCGATCTGATTCATGGCGATCTGTCCGCTTATAACGTCCTGTTCGATCGAGGCCGAGTGTGCGTGATCGACCTTCCCCAGGCGGTAGACGCCCGCACCAGCCCGCACGCTCGTCGTCTGCTGTTTCGCGACGTGAAGAACATCTGCCGCGGATTTGCGCGCATGAAACTGGATGTCGATGCGGAACGTATCGCGACGGATCTATGGCAACGCTACACGAGGGGAAACCTGTCCTGACCTCGACCTGCTCCACGTCTTCCCCAGGGAGCCTGATCGCGATGTGCAATTCGGCGGCAACTCAACGGCAGGACACTGCCCCTATTCTCCTATAGAGACAGGAGCGGATACTGGTGTAGAATAGATGGCGGAGGCTCCCTGATGTTGTTGCGTACGGTGCTGATGGCCCTGGCTTTTCTTCTATTGAGCGGATCATCCGGGCGTGCCGATCAGCTGGATCTTTCCTTCAGCGGTCCAGTTGCTTCGGGCTTTGCCATCCTCGATGTTCCGGGCGCTGCGCCCGGCCAGGCCTTCGCCGCCAGTGCTCCCATCGCGATCCGATCGCTTTCTTTCAGCGACGGGACGATGAGCTTCTCGTTGCTGGAGAGCGGCTTCTCCGGGCTGAGTTCACCGGACGGCAGTGACGTGACCGGAACGCTCGTCGCCTTCATGACCGATGGAGATATCAATCTTCAGCTGCTCACGGCCGTACTCGGCCTGGACCCGACCGCGGATCAGTACTTCACGATCAACGGTATGCAGACGGGCAATACCCAGATCATCGGCATTGCCGATCCAGAAGATTTGCGCGCGAACTACCTTCACGTCGCCACAACGGATTCAGGCGCACCGACGGGATCACAGCTCTTCCATCCCCTGGCCAGGTCGAACCAACAACAACCACTGCTCTTCGTTACCCACAACTTCAATCCGAACGGAAGCGCAGGTGTGTCGAATCCGGATGCCGCTCTCGCAAGCTGGAATCTTACGAAGCAGCGTTGGGAACTGCTTGGGCGTGCTCCAGGCGGAGGTCCCGGTAGCATCGCGGCTGACTCGGTCTGGAACGTTCTGGCGATTGGTTCCGGAAATCGCGGTTTCACACACAGCATCGCTCCGGGAAATCTGATCGGCAACGAGACTGAAGTGGTCCATCCGGGACTCGATGGGGATCCGAACGCGCAGTTGCTCGTGCGCACACGAGACGAGGCGGGCAGCTCGCAGATTGGCGGGATCGTGCCCGTCTACAACGCTCTGACATCCCGTTGGCGACTGATTCGCGAAGACGGAGCAGCATGGAGTATCGGCAACACCATCAACGTCTATATCGCGGAAGCCTTGCGGGCAGCGATCATTCCGGCAACCGCGGGTTCCAGTTTCGGCTACCTGGACGACGAGCGCCTGAATGACAATCCGTACGCGTTGTTCCAGATCCAGCGCACCAATCTTCACAGCTCTGGACTTGAGCAACCTGCGCGGGTCGGATTCGACACCGTCGGTGGCCGCTGGTTCGTTCAACTCGAAGACGGAAACCAACCGATCGCAAACGACGTCTTCGATCTTTTCATCCCACCCGCCCACGCGGCCGGCTTCGAATCGGGACCTGATCTGGATCAACCTCTGCTGGTGCGGGATTCCGACGAGTTGATCCTCGCGACACACACCCGGGTTGAAGGAGATCCGAACAATGACCTGGGTGTGGCCTTCTTCGCAGAGTCCAAGTCCCAACGGGTACCGTGGGTATTTGGGAGTGCGGATCTGATCACGACGATACCCGCCGACTCGCGGTTTGCCGTCTGGATTCCGCAACGCGATGCGCTGTCGTTTGGCCATGAATCCGATCCCAATCGCATCGTTGCGAACTCGAGTCCCTTCTCGAATCCCTGGTCCGATGGTGATCCGAATGCGATCGTCTTTATCGCTCAGTCAGACGTGCACGGACTCTCCGTCGAAATCACGACTTCTGCGCTCGGTGTGAGTTACGACGGCACTCGCTGGTCCGTATTCCACCAGGATCTCTCTTCGATGCTCTCGGGCGAGCGATTTGCAGTTTACGTGTCCGGAACCCAAGACAACGCGTTCGTACACATCGCTTCGATTGGATCCATCGCTTCCACTCCCGAGTCGACACAACTCGATCATCCCAGCTTGAATGATCATCCCAGCGTCGACCTGATCGTGACTCAGAACTGGAATCCCGGCGGTGGCCCGGGCCTGGGCAATAGCAATCCCGTGGGCACTGAGTACGATTCAGTTTCCGGGCGCTGGTCGATCCGGAACCGCAACGGCGCCGCTCTGCCAGTGGGCGCCGCCTTCAATGTGCTGGTCGTAACACCCGTATGCGGTGACGTCGACCACGACGGAGAGCTGAGAGATGCGGACTCCTGGAAGTTGCGCAATGTACTGGCGGGCAGCGACGATCTCGACGAAGCGGGCCAGCGGCGATGTTCCGTATCGGGAGGCGCCTCCGACTGCGATATCGGTGACTGGGCGGTAATGCGACGCTCGACCTTCGCACAATCACCCGGCACGAGTCAGGTATGTAGCGCCGCCAACTGAGCGACTCGCGCGACGACTAACCAGTCCAGGGCATTTCCGATTTCGACGAGATGAACAACGACCCGTCTCTATGACTCGTCGGCATTTCTGAAAGCGAAGTGACCTTGCTCCAGCCCGTCATCTGCGAGAACAGATTGGCATCGGCTCGTCCGAGGTGGTTCCAGATGATTTCGGCGTTCTCCGCTGTTCCGACCTCGAGAACGGCATCGGTATCCGCCCATACATCGATAGGCAGACCGGTCAAAAGCTCTGCCTCATGACCTTCGATGTCGATCTTCGCAAGATCGGCCCAGCGCAGATGACCCTCTGCTGCTTCGAGTTCGACCTCAAAGCGGTCGAGTTTTCCGTAAGGATCCTTCTTCGCACCGGCAATATGGCTGCCCGTCGTGTTGCCGAGTACGCGTACGAATTCGGCCCGGCCCGCCTCGATCGATACCGCCGATTGGTGGATCTCGGTCTCGACCGCGTTCAAGCCGAGATTGCGTTTGAGCAGTCCGAAATGAACGGGATCCGGCTCGAACGAGCGCACGCTGAAACCGGCACGCGCCATACCTATGGAATGCAGTCCGATGTTGGCACCGAAGTCGACGGCCCGCTCATAGCGCGCCCGGTTCGAATCGTAGAAAGCCAGAATGATCAACTCGTCGATCCCGAACAGATCGAGGGAGTCGATATTTCCCATGTTGTGATAGGGAAATTCGAGCACACCGAGCGGACCAAACGGAACTTTCTCACCCGCCCCGTCACAGAAAGTTCTCTCCACCTCGGCGCGTGCAGCAGCCCGTAGAACGCGCCACAGCGGATCGCTATTGGCATGGCGTTCGGGGCTCGCCTTGATAAGCGTGAACAGATCGGAATACAAGTTCGTGTGCATGATTTCCTGGTGTTGAGCTTGGAACTGACGAATCAGTCCGGAAGTTTGAGAGAAACCGGCAAGGGTGCGACGATCATGTTTTCCAGAAACTCGTCCCTTGGCAACAAAGGCTCCGCATCCTCGATCGGATAGCCGAATCTGGACTGCGGAGCCACACGCTTTCCGGAAGGGATATCCACATTGACCAGCAGAGGCCCATCGATCTTCATCACCTTCCCCAGCACCTCTGGGAGCGATGCATTTTTCGCAATGGAGATGCAGGGAATATCGAAAGCTCCCGCGAGCTTCTCGAAATCCGGAAAGTCGAGCCCGCCCTCCAGGGACGTGCCTACGTGTTCGCCACCTAGCCATTGTTCCTGAGTCTGTTGGACCATGGAGTAGCCGCGGTTATTGAGCACGAAAATGCGGACGGGTAGACGATGCCGCTTGATGGTTCCCAGTTCTTGCAAGTTCATCATCATCCCGCCATCGCCTGAAACACAGGTAACGGGTCTACCGTCGAGGGCGAGACAGCCGCCAATCGCCGCCGGCAGCGCCCACCCCATCGCCGTATTGTTGAAATCGTGATAGAGCCGTTGACCCGTGCGGATGTCGAATCCCTGCATCATCCAGGCAATCGAGCAACCTGTGTCGATGAAGATGTGCTCGTTCGGAGGCATGACGGCGGAGAGTGCATCGACGAATACATAGGGATTGATGGTCGATTCTTCCTGCGCAGAGGCATCGCACACCGGATAGCGAGCCTTCCAGTCTTCGGTACGCCCGCACCAATCCGAGACGTCGGGTAGCTGGCAATCCTCAAGCCTGTCCAGAAGAGCACTGATGAAAGCTCTTCCATCCGCGTGAACGGCGACGTCCAGAGGTTTTCCGAATCTCGGAAACTTGCCCAATTCCGCTTCATCCACATCGACGACAATAGTTTGCGCTTGCCGCGCCCAGCTCTTTATCGGAGAACCGGTCTCACGCGTACTGAGACGTGCACCGATGCACAACACGGCATCCGCGTTCTGCATCGCGAAGTTCCCTGCACGGGTGCCATGCGTGCCGACGGTGCCGACCAGGTGTTTGAAATTCGAATCCACGAGATCCCTGGCCGCCCAGCTGGTGAGTACGGGAATCCCCAGGCGACTGACGAGTCGTCGCGCCTCCGCTTCACCTCCGGCGAGCCGCACGCCCCAGCCGAGCATCAGTACGGGCCGATCGGCCTCACTGAGTATGGCGGCGATCGCATCGAGTTCTCCCGCGCTCGGCGACAGCGTCGAACGTTCTTCATCCGGAGTAAAGCCCCGAAGCGCTTCTACTTCGATGAAGTCCCTCTGCAGATCGTCGGGAATATCTACTACCACGGGCCCGGGTCGACCCGTCTTCGCCAGGTGCACGGCTTTCTCGAGCTCATAGCGAATATCCATCGGGTCTGAGATCTGCACCGCGTACTTCGTGATCGGTTCAACCATCGGGATGATCTCGGTCTCTTGAAAACCGAGTTGTCGCACTCCGGTGTCGCCCTTCATGCGAAAGGTGGTGACCTGACCCGTAAGGTACAGGCAAGGCACCGAATCAAACCAGGCACCCGCGATTCCGGTGATCATGTTCGTAGCACCGGGACCGCTGGTGCCGATCGCGCAACCGAGATTTCCAGTCACCCGCGAGTAGGCTTCAGCGGCCATGGCTCCGGCTTGCTCGTGGTGCGGGCAGATGTGCTGCAGCACCGAGTGTTCCGAGATCGAATGCAGCAGGTGGATCGAAGCACCGCCAGAAATGATGAAAACGTGACCGATGCCCTGCTCGGCCAGAAAATCGGCAACGTAGTCTGAGAGTTTGGTCTTCGTCATCACCTTCGCCGTGTCCTGACTTTCACGGTTGCGCCCGGCGCAGCCGATACGCATTCCCGTCCGCCTTCAGCTTCTCTCCGAGCTCGGCCCCTCCCTCGCGCCAGGGGTCGTGAACGGTAGAGAAGTTCCGCCCACCGGCAACCGATCTGCCCTTTTCCATACACCACTTCAGATTGGCGTAGATATCATCATGGCTGGTGCCTTCCGTCTTCAGGAAGTCGACTGCCTTTTGATAGCCTTCGTCCGCGCGAGCACCGGCTCGGAGTGTCTCCTCGTGAATCCGTGTCGGCACGAAACCGGGGCCGACGATGAAGATATTGAGTTCGGGCTCCTCGTCGTCGAGCAACTCGCACATCTTGATAAGAGCGATTTTCGCGACGCAGTAGGCCGAATAATTCCTGAACGGATTATTGGTACCGCCGCCCGCCATCAACATGACGTCGACTTCTCCCACCGCACGCTTCGGCCAGAGCCCGTGCAGAACACGCAGCTGTGCCGTCGAGTTGACGGTCACCGAGCGCTCCCAGGCGTCGAAGTCGAGATCCGTGAAACGCCCGATGGGCTCCATGGTGCCGGCGGCTGATACGAAGAGTTGCCAGGAGAGATCCAGCTGTTCGTAAGAGTTGAGCGCGGCTGCGACACTGGAAGGATCGGCGAGATCACAAGCAATCGCGCTGAATCTCTCCGCGCTCTTGAGAGCAGCGAGCCGTCGGATATCACGCGCAAATCCCACGACTCGATAGTCGTCGTCCAGCAGGCGTTGCGTGAGGGCAATACCGATGTCAGCGCTGGCACCGAGCACGACGGCGGTGCGGACATCCTGCTTGCGATCGGAAGTGTCACTCATCTTTCGGCCTCGGGCCGCGCCTTGTCACGCTCGCAGTGTGTAATCCGTTGGCCAATCGCGAATACCGTCGAGATACTTGCGACCCCAATCAACCATCTCGGCCAGACCCTCGTCCCAACCGATCTGGGGTTGCCATCCAGTTGCATCCTTGATGGCACTGGAATCGAGCCAATAGCGCGAGTCCTGTCCGAGGCGCTCGTCAGTCACTTCGCACAGATCTTCGAACGGTATTCCGAGTGCGCCCGCGCAGCGCTCTACCACTTCTCGAATCGATGTCGGCTCGGCCGGCCCCGCATTGAAGACCTCTCCGTTGGGCCCACGCTCAGCAACCAGATGAATCGCGCGACCGAGGTCGCGCGCGTGCATATAGGACTTTTCCGCCTTTCCCCCACCATGCAGGGGCAATCTGTTGCCGGTCAATCCGGCCCAGATCGCCTTCGGGATGACGCGGTGCAGGAGTTGGCCCGGGCAATAGCAGTTGCAAGGGCGGATGATGCTCATCGGAAATCCGAGGAACTTGTTGACCGCCAGCAGATGCATGTCGAAAGCAACCTTGGACGCAGCGTACGGACTCGTGGGCTTGATCGGCTCATCTTCTTTCACGGCGTATTCAACCGACCCATACATCTCCGACGTGCCGATCTGTATGAAGTGCTCGAGCCAATCGCACTTCATGAGTTCTTCCGCGAGCCGGGCCATTGCCATCGAGTTGGTCTCGAAGAATCGCCAGGAGTGCTTCCACGACACGGCGCCCTCGCCCTGGGCCGCGAAATTGACGATGACCTCTGGCCTTTCCCGGTCGAACAACTCGAGCAGCAGATCGAGTTCGTGGGTGACGTGACGGGCGTGGTATTCGTAGCCATCGCGAGCCTCGATCCCGAGCGAGAACGGCTCCGGACGCAACGGATTGCGACCGATACCGATCACCTTCTTGGGATCGGCCTTGTCCAGAAGATAGAGCGCGGCGTGGATACCGAAGGAACCGCCACCGCCGAGAATTGCGTACGTTCTACCCATGCCGCCAGATACTCCGAAGTTCGTCGATGACCAGCCCGCTGCAGCGGTCTCGATCCGTCACGATATGATCGTCCAAGCGTAATCGCCGGTATATCCCGCTTCCTCGAACAGGTCGAGCCATCCCTGTGGATAGTCGTGGAATGCTGCGGTCAGAACCCAGCTTTCGAATACCGCCTTCTGTTCGGCGGTGTGATAACTATCGACGCGCACGAAAGCCCGTCCCGCCGACAGCCTCTGAATTTCCCCAAGAGCAGTTTTGGCCCTGTCACGGGGCAGATTGTGTACGCAATCCAGTGAGATAACACAATCAAAACGACCCTCCGGGAAAGGCAGATGCTCGACGCTGCCGAGCTGCAGGCGCCCGACTACATCTGGATGGCAATTCGACAGAGCGTACTCGGAAATATCGACCCCGAAGACCTCCAGCCCCGGCATCGCATCCATCAGGTCCTTGACCAGAAAGCCCTTGGCACAGCCCACATCGAGGACCCGCTGTCCGGGTTTGAGATCAAAGTGAGCGATCATGTCCTTTGCCACCGGCACCCACCGGCCGTCGTAGCGATAGCCGCCATAGCCGTACTCGCGCGGCCCGTCGAAGTACATCTCGCCGAACTGTTTCGAGATGCGCACGACCTCCGGATCCTTGGCAGACTCGCGACGCGCGAGATTGCGCTGGGTCTTCGGCAAAGAGCGCAGAAGATCGACTTCACTGCCCATCAATCGGCACCCGCCAACTGCGCGTGCACTTTCGCAAATCCCGCGTCGGGCGGTGTGTAGCGAAACTCCGGAAAAGCCTCATAAGTCGCTGTGGGATCAAACGGCCGATAGCCGTCGTGGGGCATCGGGCCCGAGCGCGGGCTTGCCTTGATCGCCACGGTTTGCCCGAAATGAGAAATGACTCGCTCTGCTGCCTCTCTGAACGAAATCAGCGAGCCCGTTGCTGCGTTGAGCACCCCTCTGCTGCGATGGGAGAGAATGCGTAGTGCGAGATCCGCGACATCCTCAACCCAGACGTGATCGCGCTGTTCCTCCCCCTCACCAAAGAGGACGATCTCGGCTCCCTGGGCGGCCAGACGGCGGAACCGATTGGGACCGTAGCCGTTGTGCGGATCATCGATGCCGTAGATGAGTGTGGGCCTGAGTGTGGTGAAGGGCGTTTCGCCGGCCGCTTCAGCGAGAATGACTTCCCGCGTCAAATGCATGATGCCGTGCAGGCTACCGGGCGAGGCGCTCGAACTCTCGCCAAGCGGTTCCCTTGAATCCGCGTAGATCGCATCGGAGCCGATATTGACGATATGAGAGACCGGCTGAGCAGCGATCGCGGTACGGATCGTCTCGATGATCGTCAGATTGTCCTTCAACATCCCGATATTCTTGACCGGCGCGATGGCGGCGACGCACACCAGCGCGTCCGATTCCCGAAGCAACCCGGCGAGTTGTTCGCCCGCGCCCGGGGCCTGCAGATCGAGGTCTGGACGGGAGAGCCCGACGGTTTCGGCGCCAGCGGCCCGCAATCGCCGAGTGATGGCGCCGCCCACGAAGCCGCCCGCCCCCAGCACGACCGTGCGCGAGGCCAGCTTCGGTTCGACGTTCAGATGCTCCAGCATGGAATTGCGTTCCCCGTTGGTTGAGACAGTTCAAATGGTTCCCATTGTCCACACGAGCGACGGTACGCCGAGTGTACGATACGAAAACTCCTTCGGACACACCGACTTCGGTGATGGGCCGAAATGCGATCGCGAAGGATCCCGTGCTCGGGTATTCGACGCGCAACAATGTGTTCGAGCAAGACGGGAATGCGGGTGCCGCACTCGTGCTTAGCCGCTGGAAGGACAGAGGCCCAGTCGCTCCGCTATCGGAGCTTTGTGAGGCACGCGGAGAAGCCGCGCTGCGGGACTAGCCCTGGTTCGTCTGTTTCCACAGCCGCGAAGCGGGTTCTTGGGGCAATTTCGCTCAGACTTTCTGCGATTCCGAGATCAAATGCGACGTGCCTGCGATGCCCGCGGTCACCACCCGGGGCGGCAATGCCGTACGCATGGGCGACCCATCTAATCGGCCATCCAGCACGGGTCGCGAACGCGATCTCCGTGGCCGACGGGCCGCTTGCGGCGCGGGATCGGTTCGTCCCAAAATTGTTCGAGCGCGAGGGCAAATTCTGTCCTTTCCCGAGACCCTCAACTCGGAACTGTGCAAACTGTGAACGACTGAGGAATACGCTCGCGCCGGACTGACCGTGATCAACAACACTGAAGAGGAGATCGTCGCGCTGACCGCGGAGGTCCTCGATATCGCTGCAGGTACAACGAAGTTCGATGAAGAGAACGAGCGGTTGCAGGTTCGCTTGAAGGATCTCTGGCGGCCCGAGCACTACACCTATCGCTCGGGGGCCCGCATGGGTCGCGACTTCCTCAGGTAACACTCGCGTCTTCTCGACCCGTAGCCAGGAGTCTTTGCGACAGAAGATGCTTTGACGACGCCCCGGCGGTTGCGCACTATTCCAGCCGTATCGACGGGGGAGGCATAGTCGTGAAGGTTCTGGTGACAGGTGGTGCCGGGTATGTGGGTTGCGTCCTGACACCGCAACTACTGGATGCGGGTTACGAGGTGGTCGTCTACGACCGTCTGATCTTCGGAAGTGAGGGTCTCCCGTCGAGTGATCGCCTGGAGATCGTCGAGGGCGACATCCGGGATACGACGAAGCTGGCCGAGTCCATGCAAGGAGTCGATGCCGTTTTGCACCTGGCGTGCATCTCCAACGACCCGAGCTTCGAACTCGACGAGGGATTGAGCAAGACGATCAACTACGATTGCTTCGAACCGCTGGTCGTCGCCGCGAAAGAGGCCGGAGTGCGTCGCTTCGTGTACTGCTCGACGAGCTCCGTATACGGCGTAAGCGAAGCACCCGACGTGACCGAGGACCACCCGCTGGTTCCGCTCACGCTGTACAACAAGTTCAAGGGCATGTGCGAGCCGCTACTCAAGAAGCACCTGGCGGATGACTTCACGGGCGTGATCATTCGGCCAGCCACGATCTGCGGCTACAGCCCTCGCCAGCGTCTCGATCTGTCGGTGAACATCCTCACGAACCACGCGGTCAACCGACGGAAGATCACGGTCTTCGGCGGAGCGCAGCGTCGGCCGAACCTGCACATCAACGATATGGCCGATGCCTACCAGATGTTCCTGGAAGCTCCCGCGGACAAGATCCAGGGCGAGACCTTCAATATCGGCTTCCAGAATCACTCGATTGCCGATCTCGCAGAAATCGTGCGCAAGGTCGTAGAGGCAGAAATCCCAGACGGCGGGCCAATCGACATCGTGACAGAGAGCAGCGATGACTTGCGCTCGTATCACATCAATTCCGACAAAGTGCGTCGCGTACTGGATTTTGCACCGAAACGATCTGCAGAAGATGCAGTTCGCGATCTGTGCAGGGCCTTCAAAGCAGGCAAGCTGCCCAATAGCATGGATGACGATGCCTACTACAACGTCCGCTGGATGCAGGCCCGGGCGGTAAACTGAGTCGTGAGGGACGTCGCCATCGTCACTGGGGGCGCCGGATTCATCGGCAGCCATATGGTCGATCTCCTCCTCTCGAATGACTTCGAGGTGCGGGTCATCGACAACCTGGTTGGCGGGCGAGAATCCAACCTGGTCCATCACGGCGACGACTCGCGGCTGAGTCTGGAGAAAACCGACATCCGCAGCTTGTCGCCCGAAGGCGCGATTTTCCGCGGCGCAAAGTACGTATTTCACTTCGCCGGCATCGGCGACATCGTACCGTCGATCGAGCGCCCCATCGACTACATGTCGGTAAACGTACAGGGCACTGTACAGGTACTCGAATGCGCCAGAGCGGCCGCCGTAGACAAACTGGTCTACGCAGCTTCGTCTTCGTGCTACGGCCTGGCGGATGTACCGACCACGGAGTCACATCCGATCTCACCCGAATACCCCTATGCGCTGAGCAAGTATCAGGGTGAGCAGGCGGTCTTCCACTGGCACAGCGTGTACGGGCTTCCCGTCAACTCGATCCGCATCTTCAACGCGTACGGCATCCGCTCGAGAACGACGGGGGCATACGGTGCAGTGTTCGGCGTCTTCCTGCGCCAGAAACTCGCAGGGAAACCACTCACCGTCGTCGGCGACGGCACCCAGACTCGGGACTTCGTCTATGTGACGGACATCGCGCAGGCCTTCCTCGCGGCGGCGCAGCGCGGGCGACTGGGCGAGGTCTTCAATGTAGGCGCGGGCCGCCCGCAATCCGTGAATCGCCTCGTCGAATTGCTCGGAGGTGACGTCGTACACATCCCGAAACGACCCGGCGAGCCTGATTGCACATTCGCCGATATCTCAAAGATCTCGAAGGATCTGGGCTGGAAGCCGGAGGTTCGCTTCGAGGAAGGTGTGGCACGGATCCTCGAACGAATCGAGGATTGGCAAGACGCACCGCTTTGGGATCCGGATTCGATCTCGGCGGCAACCGCGACCTGGTTCGAGAACCTCGACCGGAGGAGCCCGAAATGAAGCTCGACATCGGAGCCGAGTTCCGCCACAAGATCAAGACGTCGGCCGAGATCATCGAAAAGGTCGGGGCCCGACCCAGGCAGCAGAAGGTGATCATGTGTCACGGCACCTTCGACGTAGTGCATCCCGGACATATCCGTCACCTGCTCTACGCGCGCAGCAAGGCGGATGTGCTGATCGCGAGCATGACCTCCGACTCGCACATCTCCAAGGCAAACTTCCGCCCCTATGTGCCGGAAGAACTGCGGGCCATGAACCTCGCAGCACTCGAGATGGTTGATTTCGTGGTCATCGATCGAACTCCGACGGCCCTGGAGAACCTGCGCGCGATACAGCCCGACTACTTCGCGAAGGGGTACGAATACGTCGACGGTGGCGTGCACCCCAAGACCCAAGAAGAAATGGACGTGCTGGAATCGTACGGAGGGGAGATCATCTTCACTCCGGGCGATATCGTCTACTCGTCGTCCAAGTTCATCGAAAACTCTCCACCCAATCTGTCGACCGAGAACCTGGTCACACTGATGGAAGCGGAGGACATCTCTTTCGACGATCTGCGCTCGGCTCTCGACGCCTGCCGTAGCGTGCGCGCGCACGTTGTAGGCGATGTGATCGTCGATAGCCTGACCTACTGCAGTCTGATCGGGAGCAACGCCAAGACGCCGACCTTCAGCGTGCGCTACGAGAGCAAGAATCGTTTCGCGGGAGGCGCCGCCGTCGTGGCAAAGCACCTGCGCGCCGCAGGAGCAGAGGTCACCTTGTCCACGGTGATGGGCGACGACGAGATGCGCGAGTTCGTACTCGACGACCTTGCGGAAGCGGGAGTGAAGTGTGACCCGATCGTCGATCCGACGCGTCCCACAACGGTAAAAGACGCCTTCATCGCCGGCGGCTATCGCCTGCTGAAAGTCGACACGCTCGACAACCGTACGATTTCGGACAAGATTCTCGAGGAGCTCTGCGCACGCACCTCCGACACCTCGTGCGATGCAGTCGTTTTCAGCGATTTCCGTCACGGCATCTTCGATCGCGTTACCTGCCCACGACTGATCGAGGCCATCCCGGAAAGGGCGTTCCGCGTCGCGGACAGCCAGGTCGCCAGTCGCTGGGGGAACATCCTCGACTTCCCCGGTTTCGATTTGATCACGCCCAACGAAAAGGAAGCGCGCTTCGCACTGGCCGATCAGGATTCGGTCGTGAGACCGCTCGCGCTCGATCTCTTCCAGCGCTCGAAGACCAAGACGCTGATCCTCAAGCTCGGATCCCGAGGCGCTCTGGTCTATCGAGAGCGCGAAATCGGAGATATGCGAGCGTTCTTCGTCATCAATAGCTTTGCCGATACGGTGGTCGACGCCGTCGGTGCCGGTGACGCGCTTCTCGCGTACTCGACGCTTGCGCTCAAGGCCACCGGGGTCGAAGTCATCGCCGCGACACTGGGTTCGCTGGCCGCTGCGATCGAATGCGAGCGCGACGGAAACATCCCCGTGACACCGAACGATCTGCTCGAGAAGATCGACCAGATCCAGCGCCGCGCGGAATACGCCGTAGAATGAGGGTCGTCGTCGTCGGCCTGGGCGTGCAGGGCCGCAAGCGACTGAAAATCGCCGGCGACAGCGTAGTGGCGACGGTCGATCCGGTGCTGTCGGACGCGGACCACCGCTCGCTCAAAGACCTGCCACTCGATTCCTATGACGCGGCGCTCCTCTGCGTACCCGATGACGCGAAACTGGAACTCCTCGCCTATCTACTCGAGGCCGGGAAGCACGTGCTGGTCGAAAAGCCCCTGCTGGGCACGGACGTGGAACTCGGAGCACTCGAGGCTCTGTCCGCACGTTCCCACGCCGTGTGCTACACGGCCTACAACCACCGCTTTGAACCCCACTTCGTGCGCTTGAAGGAACTGCTCGATTCGGGAAAGCTCGGCGATCTGTACCTGGTGCGCATGTTCTACGGCAACGGGACGGCCCGAGACGTGCGCTCGTCGGGCTGGCGCGATCAAGGCGCTGGCGTGATTCCCGATCTGGGATCACATCTGCTCGACACCATGCTCTTCTGGCTGGGCGAGCCGGGTCGCTCGTTCGAGTTGCGCGCTGCGCATCGCTTCGAGAACCGCGCCTTCGACCACTTCACTGCTGCATCTGCGGGAATACCGGCGATCGAAATCGAAGCAACGCTGGTATCCTGGCGCAACCACATGACGGTCGACGTGTACGGAGAACACGGCAGTGCGCACATCGAGTCGCTGTGCAAATGGGGACCGAGCCGCTTCACCGAACGCGAGCGCGTGCTGCCCAGCGGCCGACCGCCTGAGCATTCCGTCGTGCTGACGCAGGCCGATCCGACCTGGGAGCTGGAGTACCGATTTTTCCGGGATCTGTGCGATTCGGGAAGACCGGGGAACATCGCGAACGACCGCTGGATCGCGCGAGAACTGCAGCGTCTCTCGGAGGCGGCTCTCGACTCCGACGCCTCGTGAACCTTCCGACGATCGGCTATGCCGGCATGACGCACCTGGGCCTGTGCTCGGGAGTCGCGGCCGCAGAGCTCGGCTTCGACGTCGTGGCCTTCGATCCCGATCCGGCCGCGATCGCCGACCTGAAACGCGGCGCCCCCCCTGTGCGCGAGCCCTCGTTGACCGAACTGATGCGTTCGAACGCCACCCGATTGCGCTTCACCTCAAAAGCAGCCGACCTGGCGATCTGCCAGGTCGTTGTAGTCGCACCCGACGTGCCCACCGACGATCAGGGACGGAGTGACCTCTCCGGCATCGATGCGCTGCTTTCGGAGGTCGAGGCAAACACTCCGTCGGAGACCACGCGGGTCGTGCTCAGTCAGGTCACACCGGGGTTTACGCGACCTCGCCAGCGCCAGGCCCCACTCTACTACCAGGTGGAAACGCTGATCTTCGGACGTGCGATGGAAAGAGCGCTCCACCCCGAGCGCTTGATCGTCGGTTGCGCGGATCCGGATGCGCCGCTTCCTGCCGCGTACGAGAGTTTCCTCCGGGCGTTCGACTGCAAGATCCTGCCGATGCGCTACGAAAGCGCGGAACTGGCGAAGATCGCGATCAACGCGTGCCTTGTGAGTTCAATCAGTACTGCAAACACTCTCGCCGAAATCTGCGAACAGATCGGCGCGCACTGGTCGGAGATCGTACCCGCGCTGCGACTCGACGCGCGGATCGGTCCGCACTCGTACCTGGAGCCGGGACTGGGCATCGCCGGTGGAAACCTGGAGCGTGATCTCGCCACGATCTGTGCACTGGGCGAAAAGGCGGGAACCGACACGGGCGTGGTGCGCGCCTGGCTCGCAAACAGTCGACACCGACGCGACTGGGCATTGCGCAGTTTGCACAGGCACGTTCTCGTCGGTCTCGAGAACCCACAACTGGCCGTCTGGGGCCTGGCCTACAAGCGCGATACGAAATCCACCAAGAACTCGCCATCCCTGGCGCTACTCGAGGCGCTTCCGCAGGTGAATGCGCGGGTTTTCGACCCGGCCGTACCCGCGAGTGCCGCGATGCCTCTGGATCTTGAACAGGCGGACTCCGCTTTGGACGCATGTGAGGGCGCCGATGCGCTCGCGATCATGACGCCCTGGCCTGAGTTCACCGACATTGATCCGAAACAGATCGCCAGCCGCTTGCGCGGGCGTTTCGTACTCGATCCCTATCGAACTCTCGACGCTGAGCGCTGCTCTGACGCAGGACTGGAGTACTGCACACTAGGCGAGCCCGATAGCGAAGCTGCAGGTCCTCCGCTACGGTTGAAGAACCTTGATCCCACCAGGTAACGAAACGCGAACCGCGCTGTTCCGTACGCTGCTTCGCATCCGTCGTGTCGAGGAACGGCTCGTCGCGTTGTACCCGGAACAGCAGATTCGCTGCCCTACTCATTTCAGCATTGGCCAGGAAGCCGTCGCCGCCGGTGTTTGCGCCCATCTTTCAGCCAAGGACCTGGCGATGAGCGCACATCGCTCCCACGCCCACTATCTGGCGAAAGGCGGCGACCTGAAGGCGATGGTCGCTGAACTGTACGGCAAGGCTACCGGCTGCGCGCGCGGCAAAGGTGGATCGATGCACCTGATCGACCGCAGCGTCGGTTTCCTGGGCTGCGTCCCCATTGTGGGAAGCACCATCCCGATCGCAGTGGGAGCCTCATTCGGTTCGCGCCTGCTCGGAAACAGCGCAACGACGACCATCTTTTTCGGCGACGGCGCAGCCGAAACCGGAGTCTTTGCCGAAACCCTGAGTTTTGCCGCACTGCACAAGCTGCCGGTGCTCTTCGTATGCGAGAACAATCTGTACTCGGTGCTCACACCGCAATCCGAACGCCAGCCGCATGGGCGGCGCATCGTCGACGTTGCGGCCGGACTGGGAGTGCCGGGTGAGCAGGTGGATGGTCAGGATGTCGAGACAGTTTTCGATGTCGCGGGTCAAATGATCTCACGCATCCGTGACGGCGGTGGCCCAGGATTCCTGGAGTTCCTCACCTACCGCTACCTGGAGCACTGTGGACCACTCGACGATACGCGCCTGGGGTACCGACCGCCGGGCGAATTCGAAGACTGGCTTGAACGAGATCCAGTGCGAATCGAAACGGAACGCCTCATTGCAGAGAAGCTGATCGATGCGAAAGCGATCGAACGGCTAGAGAGCGAACTGGCGCTAGAAATCGACGATGCAGTCGAGTTTGCACAGGCGAGCCCTTTTCCGGAGCGTGCCGAAATGGACGCGTCGGTGTTCGCGTAGTTCATGGGTGAGCGCGAGCTTCACTACGCAGATGCACTGAACGAAGCCCTCGACATCTGCATGCGGCGCGACGAACGCGTCATTCTCATGGGCCTGGGTGCGCCCGACGTGAGCGGCATCTTCGGCTCCACGACCGGACTGCTGGAAAAGCACGGCCCCGAGCGGGTATTCGAAACACCCATTAGCGAAAACGCCATGACCGGCGTGCTACTCGGCGCGGGACTAGTGGGCATTCGCCCGGTCATGACGCACGTCCGCCAGGAGTTCGCGATGCCTGCCATGGAGCAGATCGTGAACCAGGCCGCCAAGTGGCACTACATGTTCGGCGGCCAGGCAAGCGTTCCGATGGTCATGCGCATGATCATCGGACGAGGCTGGGGTCAGGGCTCCCAGCACTCGCAGAGCATGCACGCCTGGTTCGCGCACGTACCGGGATTGCGCGTGCTCCTTCCGGCGACGCCCTACGACGCCAAGGGTCTGCTGATTTCCGCCATCGAGGATGAAAACCCGGTGGTCATCCTCGAACATCGCTGGCTCTACAAGACGTTCGGGCCAGTACCCGAGGGTCACTACCGCGTGCCGATCGGTGAACCCAACCTGATTCACCCCGGCAAAGACGTGACCATCGTCAGCAGCTCGTACATGACACTCGAAGCGACAAAGGCGGTGAGGAGCCTGGCGGATGACGGGGTGGAGGCCGAGCTGATCGACCTGCGCAGCATCCAGCCGCTGGATGACGCGATGATTCTGGAGTCGGTTCGCAAGACCGGTCGGCTGGTGGTCTGTGACCACGCAAACCGCAACGCGAGCTTCGCCGCGGAGATCATTACGCGGGTGGTCGAGCAGGCTCTCGACACACTGAAGGCCCCCCCCGTGCGAATCACTCTGCCTCATTCGCCCACGCCCACGACCCGGGCGCTGTCGAACTACTACTATCCGACTGACGGCCACATCGTGGCCGCAGCGAAAAGACTGATGGGCCTGCCCAGCGAGGATCCCTTCGCTTCCGTGGCCCCCGAAGACACACTCGATGTCCCAGACCCGTCCTTTACCGGACCGTTCTGAGTCGGGAGGCGAAGTGAGCGACGGCGGCTACACATCTGCATACCTGAAAGAAGCGGCCCAGATCTGCGGCGCACTGGACAACGGGCAGATCGATGCCGCAGTCGAAATTCTGGCGGGCGTGCGCGAGCGCGGTGGTCGGCTCTTCGTCATCGGCGTGGGCGGCAGCGCCGCCAACGCGAGTCACGCAGTGAATGACTTCCGCAAGATCGCGGGTATCGAGGCGTATACACCCACCGACAATGTGTCGGAACTGACGGCGCGGGTGAACGACGAGGGCTGGGATACGTCCTTCTCCTTCTGGTTGGAGGGAAGTCACCTGCGTCCGGAAGATGCCATCCTCGTGCTTTCCGTTGGTGGCGGAAATGCGGAAAAGAACGTGAGCATGAACATCGTGCGTGCTCTGGAACTCGCCCAGAAGGTAGGCGCCGCGGTCATCGGAATCGTAGGCCGGGACGGAGGTCACACTGCCAAGGTGGCCGATGCCTGCGTTCTTATTCCGGTTGTGAATCCGTCGACGATCACACCCCATACCGAGGCCTTCCAGGCGGTCGTCTGGCATCTGCTGGTGTCCCACCCGACCCTGAGACGCAATGAGATGAAATGGGAGTCGAGCGGGGTCTGATCCGAGTTCAGCTCGGATCGATTCCTCAGATCTTGTAACCCGCCGCGAGCGCATCGCGACGGAACATCTCCACAGTCTCCAGCGAGAAAGCGTCCAGGTTCTTGCCGGCCAGTTTCAGCTTGGCGATCACATCCGCGGTGCAGGTGATGATGTGACAACCGACCTGCTCTGCCTGGTAGACGTTGAGAATCTCGCGAGGACTGGCCCAGAGCAGTTCGACTCCGGGACGCTCCGTGACGATTCCACGGGCCTTGGCCATGACGGGCACCGGATCGATGCCTGTGTCGGCGATCCGGCCGGCGAACACCGAAATAATGCCCGGTGTATCTGGATGCAGGGCCAGCGTCGAGGTCCGCACCTGGTCCAACGTCATCAGGGCCGTCACATTGATGCGAATTCCGTCCGCCGACAGCTTCTCGATCAGCGGTACCGTCGACTCCCCGAGCGTATTGGTCACGGGGATCTTGACGTAGACCTCTCCGCCCCAGCTGGAAATGGTGCGCGCCTCGCGCTCCATCTCGCCCATCTCGTCTGAGAAGACCTCGAAGCTCAGCGGCATGTCGGGGATCGCCTCGATCACCTCACGCGCAAAGGCTTCGTAGTTGGTGACGCCGTCTTTCCGCATCAGCGTCGGATTGGTCGTGAAACCCGATACGTGCCCCGCTTCGCGGGCGAGGCGCATATCAGAGAGCTTTGCGCCGTCGAGAAAGAGTTTCAGTCCAAAAGCCGGGATCCCGGTCGAATCGAGCTGGGCCAAAAACGCACTCCCCAACATATACTCAATGAGAATAGTCAAAGGGGGGTTCGGACATCATAGTGCGAGATGCTCCATTACTGCAATAGTGCTACATAGCTGGAACCGTTTTAATGGAGGGAGGCCGTCAAGATGAGCTCCGAATCCGAGGTCAAACTCGAAGGCGAACTCGACATAACTCTCTTCATCGCCTGCTACAACGAAGAGAAGAACATCGAGTCGACTCTCGACACTGTGCTGGCCGCAGTCGACGAAGTCGGCTGTTCCTACGAGATCATCGTGATCGACGACGCGTCTCGCGATCGCTCGGTAGACCTGATCAACTCTTATCAGCGTGCGCGAGCGCATCGACCGATCCGGCTGATCGTCAACGAGTACAACAAGGGTCTGGGACAAAACTACATCGAAGGTGCGTTCCAGGGCCGCGGGCGCTACTACCGCCTCGTCTGTGGAGATGACGTGGAATCGCGTGAGACGCTGGTTCAGGTCTTGCGACACCTCGGCGCTGCGGATGTCGTCATTCCCTATCACGAGCGTTGCGAGGGGAAGTCACTACCCCGGCGCGCGTTGTCCCGCACTTACACCCTCGTGGTAAACGCCATCACGGGCTACCGCATCCGCTACTACAACGGCATGGCACTTCACCTGCGTTACAACGTCATGCGCTGGCACACAGATTATCAGGGCTTCGGTTTCCAGGCCGACCTGATCGCCCGGGTGCTCAATCAGGGGGCCAGCCACCTGGAGATTCCGGTGGTCGTTCGAGAGCGTGAGGAAGGCAAGTCGAGTGCGCTGACCCTGCTCAACCTGTTCTCGGTGGCGCATATGCTGCTGGACTTGGTGATCCGGCGTATCGGGCAGGTCGGGTATGGGCGTCGCCTCGGGCCCGTGGGCTCTGCAGATGACCTGGCGATTCAACCGGTCGAGGAAGCCCGGGCAGAAAAGGGATGACCCGGCTCCGGGGCTGAGCCTTTGTTCTCCTGGCTGGTCGCGATCCTGTCCCTGCTGCTTTGTACCCTCTGGCTCCAGATTCGCCTCCAGCGGAAGTCACGGCGGCGACCTGGTTCTTCTGCTCTCCGCTCCCCGGGTTTCATCGCCGCGTGGATTGGTTTCGTCTGCGTGTACGCAGGCATCGTAGTCTGGTTCGCCAGTAACGATATCTACCAGGAGCGCTTCTACCAGCCGGGCGGTTTCTCCTATCTGACGTACTCCGTTCTGCGCGCGCTCTTCATCGGCTATCTGATGGCCTTGCTCTACGGACTCGGTTCCCTCGTACTGGCCATTCCCGAACGCCGCCGACGCCTGCCGCTCACTTCCCTGGACCGCTTCATCCTGGGTTTCTACCTGGGAAGCGCAGTACTTCACATCGCCTTCCAGTTCCTGGGCTACGCCGGTCTGTACGAACGGAAGATGATGATCGCGCTGAGCCTGCCGCTGGTCGCGATCTCATTTCCGGGTGTTTTCGAATTCTGGCGTCACCGAGGCGCAATCACTCCGCGCCTGCCCACGCCGGCTGACGGCGGATCGCCCAGCCGCGCGCTGACCATCGGTCGGGCTGCGCTGCTCGCATCGGTCGGGCTTGCCGGCCTCTACCTGATCGTCGTCAAAGGTCTTCAGCCTCACAGCGTGAGCGATGTGGCGACGCACTACTTCCCGTACTACAGGCGAGTCGTTGAAACACAAGGCATCTGGCCTAACGAACTCTGGTACCACTACTACCACACCAAAGGCGCGGGTGCGGTTTTCCTGAGCCTCCTGCTGACGGATCTCATCGGTGCCCAGCTCGCAACCTGTTCATTCGTGCTCGTATCGGCCCTGGTGGTGTTCTCACTCGTGCGCACGGCGATTGGCTCTCGCTGGTGGGGACTGATGGCCGTCGCGCTCTACCTCACCGGTATGCTCGACCAGTGGAGCTGGGCGTCGTTCGAGAAACAACACATCATGATGATGGCTCTACTGGCCGGACTCGTGTGGATGGTGGTGCGACTCGACGCAGCCGGAGCCCGCGACCGGCGACTCTGGGCTTTCTGCACCGCGCTGATGATCATGAGCCTGGTGATCTTCGTGCCGTCCGTGTTCCCGTTTGCGGCCGGACTGCTCGGGCTCATGGGATTGCGCGCCCTTTTCCAACAGAGACAGGGCGTGTTTATCGCTTGCGCGGCCGCCGGACTCGCGGGCGGACTCGTGTTGTTGGGGAACTTTGCCTTTAACCAGAGCGTGACCGGAATGGCCGATATCGTTCCGTTCCGCATCTTCTGGGAACTCGCCGATCAGCAGAAGCTCAGCAGCTGGGTCAGTCCCTACCTCATGCTGCTCATGACGGAGGGATCGCCTCCGGGATTTGGCGGCGTTCATCCGATCGAAATTCCCGGCAGCGTGTGGGAATACTGGCACGAAGTATTCCGACTGAAGTCCGTGCGAGCCTTATGCGCACACGAGTACCTCGCGCTTCCGTTGCTCGCCACGTCTGCACTGATCTCGCGCCACCAGGCCACGCCCGCCGCATTGCGAAGAGTTGCCGCAGCACTGGCGAGCCTGGCGATCGTTGCCTTTGGCCTGGGTCATATCGTCAACCAGCCGACGTCCATGCTTCGCTTCTATGCTTTCACGCTTTTCCTCGTGGTCGTCGGATTGAGCATCGCGTGGCAACCGATCTGGCAGCGCATGAGCAATCTGCGCGCGCGCGACTTTTTGAGTTACGGGCTTCCGGCACTGGTCGCGGTGTTCGCCTTCCTGAGCGAGGCCAAACAACTCGGACCTCGACGAATTGAAACGGGCCTGCGCTTCGTGAGCGGTACGCTTTCATTTGCGGACGTATACGAACAGGACCGCTCCTTGTGGAGACCGGCCGAGCGACTGGCCAGAACGCTGGAGCCCAATGCCCGCGTCTGGTCGCTCAACGGCCCCTACCACCTGAGCATGGCGCCGAGCCCGCGCATAGAGGGATTCCTTTCCTTCGGTATGTCGTTGAAATACGAAGAAGTGCTTTTCGAATCCCCCAAGCGAGCTCGTTCTCTTCTTCGCGAGGCCGGACTCGACTACTTCCTCGTCGACACTTCGCGTCCGCTCTTCGACGTTCTACCCCACGCCGAGCTGTTCCGACCGGAGAACATCGGCGACTGGTTGTCGGTCGCGTGGCGAGAGGACGACGCCTGGGTGTTCTCCTGGTCACAGCCCGGGTCTGCGCCGATCCCCGAGGAGTTCCTCTCGAGCTACGCACGAATGGTGGAGGAGGCACAGGAAAACGCAGACTGGCGGGGTCTACACGGAAGACTGGAAAACATCTACCGACGCAGTGGCGGCTCCTACCCCCTCAAAGTGGACCGGGCCGCGCCAGCGATACGCGGATTTCAGTAGCCGCCCCGAGCGGAGCGATGAGGTTTCGCTGACCTGAATTCGACGCGGGAGCTTCGGACGCTCCCGCGACCCACCCTTTTCACCAGCCTTTGAGGCGAAGAAAAGCGCGCAAAATCAACTCTTTAGGGAGGCCAGTCCGAGATATCGGTTCGCCATTCGCCAAATGACCTCTTCGTCAAATTTGACTATTTGGTCATTTATGAGTATCAATTCGGACATGCCCGAAGCCAAGCCCAACAACCGAGCCGACCGGAGACGTCTCCGAACCCGAACTGCCGTACTGACGGCCGCCCGCCAGGTGTTCGCGTCACAGGGTGTCGGGGCTACCACCATCCAGGACATCACTGATCTGGCAGACGTCGCGAAGGGCAGCTTCTACAACCACTTCGATTCCAAGGAAGCCTGTCTGGAGGCGGTCGTCGAAAAGACTCTCGCCGAACTCGTTCGCAGACTCGACGTGCTCAGCGAACCCATGCGCGACGATCCGGCTCGGGTGATTGCCACCTGCCTGCGTCACTCGTTCCGCGTCTATGTCGAAGACCCGACGCTTGGACGGTTCGCATTGCGCGCAGGGGAACTGATGGCCGTGGGTAGCATGAGCCTGGGCGTCTTCGGGCGGCGAGATATTCAGCGCGGTCTCGATTCTGGACGCTTCCACTTTGATGATCTCGAGATCGTCTTCACGATGATCAGCGGCGGCGCTGAAACTCTGCTGCGCAGACGTCTCGAAGGCGAACTGCCCGCTGAGTCCGAAATCGCCTTCACCGCGCTCGCGTTGCGACTGCTAGGCCTCCCCGATGACGAGGCTTCCGCCATTGCGGAAGAGGATCTCGTTTCGTTGGACCAGCTCGAAAGGGAATCTTCGTGAGCGACGTAGACTTTGCACCCATTTCCCTGGAACGTCTCCAAAGAGTCTTCCGCCCGCTCTCCTTGCTGGCGAACCCTGTTTCGACTGGCCTCGAGCAGGTACTCGCAAGCGGTCCCGTGCTTTTCGTCGGCGACCACACGATCTATGGCGGACTCGACCTACCCATGCTCGGACTCGAGATCTATGAACAGACCGGTAGACCCGTACGAGGTCTGGCCGCACAGATCAACTGAACCCAACTAATAACCACGGAGAATCAGACATGTCACTTACCAACTGGATCCCCACACCGGAGTTCAAAGAATACAAGGAACTCTTCAAGGAGCACTTTGAAATGGAGCGCCGTGACGACGGTGTTCTTTACGTCTGCATGCACACGCTGGGTGGCGAAGTTCAGTGGAACGCTGAGCTGCACCGTGCCATCTGGCAGCTATTCCGCACCATCGGCTCTGATCCGAAGAATGAGGTGCTCATCTTCACGGCCAAGGGCGAGAACTGGATGCGTGGTTTCGACAACGATAGCTGGGCCCAGATCGAAGAGCCGGCCATGGGCGGTGACCCGAAGCGCGCGACCTACGAGAACATGTTCTACGACGGTCGTCAGATGCTGATCTCCCTGATCCACGATGTCGAATTTCCGACGATCTGTGCGTTCCCAGGCTTCGGGTTTCACAGTGAGATCGGTCTGATGATGGACATTGTGATCGCCTCTGACGACGCGATCATCCTGGATGATCACTACGGTTTCGGCCTGGTCCCCGGTGACG